>JASLRF010000534.1 GCA_030744095.1 Pirellulaceae bacterium
TACGGAAACGACCGACGATTCCGGGGCGATGGATGAGGCCGTCGACGAGAATAGTGCGCCCGTCGTACGTTTGGTCCACCTGATGATCGGTGAGGCGGTCCAGTTGCGGGCCTCAGATATTCATGTCGAGCCGTTCGAGGATCGCGTCAGAATCCGTTACCGCATCGACGGGCGCCTCGTCGAAAGGGACAGCCCACCACGTCGCCTCCTGTCGGCAATTCTCTCGCGCATCAAGATCCTCTCGAAGCTTGACATTGCGGAACGTCGCCGCCCCCAGGATGGTCGAATCAAGGTGACGGTGGGCGAGAAAGAGCTCGACCTGCGCGTCAGTGTGATCCCGACCAGTCACGGGCAGTCCGTCGTGATGCGGCTGCTGGACAAAGACAACATCAAGGTTGGCCTCCGTCAGCTCGGTTTCGGTGATCATACGTTCACTGGCATCATGAGCTTGATCAAGCGACCCAACGGGATCATTCTCGTGACGGGGCCAACCGGTTCTGGGAAGACGACAACCCTTTACGCTTGCCTAAACTTTCTGAATCGACCTGACCGCAAGATCATCACTGCTGAAGATCCGGTGGAATACTACCTGCCTGGGATCAATCAGGTGGAGGTTCGGCACAACATCGGGTTGGATTTTGCACGGATTATTCGAGCCATGCTGCGTCAAGCTCCTAACATCATCCTGGTGGGTGAAATGCGCGACACAGAGACAGCTTCCATGGGGATTCAGGCTTCTTTGACTGGACACTTGGTTTTCAGTACACTGCACACGAACGATGCGCCCAGTGCTGTGACGCGAATGGTGGATATGGGAGTGCCCGGATATCTGGTTGCTAGCAGCGTGATTGCCGTTCTGGCGCAGCGATTGGTGCGTGTGATTTGCGAGCGGTGCAAGACGCCCTACCTCCCCAGCCCCTCGGTCTTGGCCGAGGCGGGGATCGCTCCTGAAGTGGCCGAGCATGGTCGTATGTCGACCGGAAAGGGCTGCAATTATTGTCAAAGGAAAGGGTACCGTGGCCGGAAGGGGATCTACGAGTTGATGATGGTCACTCCAGCCATGCGACAGCTTGTGTTCGCGGGCAGCCCCACGCAGGAACTCAGAACGCTTGCCATAAATGAAGGAATGGACACGCTTTACCGTGATGGATTGCGTTCGGTGATTGATGGGATTACGACTCTCGACGAAGTCTATCGGATTGCCAAAAAATCCGAACAGGATGCGGTGATTGAGGCCGCTTAACGGCGGCAGCCCTTTTGTCCGCCTCGGTGCCCGGCGATGGCGTCTTCTGCTTGGCATGCTGCGAGCGGGTGATTTCGCGGGCTCTATTTATGAAAGGCCAGACGATCGATCATGCCGGGCCGCCGTTGGTGGAACTCCGGAAGAAAATCGCAACAGACCGGCGCTGCAAATGGCGCGCGGATCCACGTCGTTTGTGCAACTTTCTTGTGTCACCTCGACCGGCGGCGAATAATCTTTCTGCTCGCCGGGGAAATTCGGTGGCCCATTAAGTGATGGTGTAATTTGCACAGCAGGTCCCGCTCGCTCATCTCAGGCATTCGGCATCGGGCGGCCTGTGGTCGCTTGATGATCTTCCCCATTTTGAATTGAAACGAGTGATTCCGTACCATGGCCACAACCATTCTGATTGACAAGCTGCTTCAAGCTTGCGTGAAGCAAGGTGCCAGCGACATTCATATTGTCGTCGGTCAGCCCCCCGTTTTTCGTCTCCACGGTCGCATGCGCCGTTTGGAAACCAAAGTGCTCGAGCCGGATGATGCAGTCGGTTTGATGAAAAGTATCACGCCCGAGCGATGTCAGCGCGAACTTCAGGAGAGTGGGAGTGCGGACTTTGGCTTCGCCTTTGGCGATATGGCTCGCTTTCGTGTCTCCGTATTCAAACAGCGCGGCAATATCTCGATGGTGTTGCGGCAGATCCCCACGGACAAGCTGACTCCCGAGCAGCTAGGCCTGCCCGAGCAGGTGGTCAAGCTGATCATGCGACCACGCGGATTGTTTCTGGTGACCGGCCCAACCGGATCGGGCAAGAGCACGACGTTGGCCAGTCTGGTGAACTATCTCAACGAGACCTGTGACCACCATATTATCACGATCGAAGACCCGATCGAGTTTTATCACGAACACATCAAGTCGACGGTCAATCAGCGAGAGGTCGGTGTTGACGTGCCGAGCTTCTCGGAGGCCTTGCGGCGTGCCTTGCGGCAGGACCCTGATGTGATTCTGGTGGGCGAATTGCGTGACTTGGAGACGATCGAAGCGGCGATTACGGCGGCCGAGACCGGTCATGTGGTGTTTGGAACCCTGCATACTAATAGCGCCCAAGGGACGGTTAATCGCGTCATCGACGCATTCCCGGGCAACTTGCAGGACCAGATCCGCACGCAACTTTCTACGTCGCTGATCGGTGTTGTTGCCCAAACGTTGGTGCCACGCGTTGGCGGCGGACGTTGTGCGGCGTACGAAGTGCTGATCGTCTCGCCCGGTATTGCCAACTTGATTCGTGAGAACAAGACGTTTCGCATCAATTCGGCCATTCAGACTGGTGCCAAGTTTGGTATGCAACTGATGGACGATGCGTTATTCAAGTTGTGGAAGGCTGATATGGTCACCGTCGAAGATATCCTGTCGAAGGCGCAGAATCCGGACGATTTGGCGAAGAAAATTGTCAACGCCAAGCGAATGATGGCGGACGAAGGTGATGAAGACGAGGACGATGAAGACGATTCCATGGGCTAAGGAGGAAAGCCGACTAGGCGGCAACGGCGACGTTGCAATTTATGACTATGACCGAGCAGTACAACTAGCAGTACAAGAGGCAATGTGATGGCGATTCGTCGCATCGGACAGATCCTGGTCGACATGGGTTTTATCAACGACGACCAGTTGGAAATGCTGCTCGAAGAGCAGGATCGGCAGCCCGGTGAAAAACTGGGGATGGTCGCCGAGGAATTGGGGCTCGTCACGGACGAACAAGTTGCGCAAGCGTTGGCCGAGCAGATGAACATGCAGGTCATCAGCCTGGAGGACTTCGAGCTGGAGGAGGAGACACAAGAGCAGATCTCCGAAACGATGGCGCAGATGTACAACGTGATCCCGGTTCGGCGGGAAGGCGACGTACTGACGATCGCCACCAACGAACCGCAGAACCTGGTCATTCAGGACGACCTGCGGACCTTTCTGGGCCTCGAGATTCGAGTCTTGGTGGCGACGCAGCGCGAGGTCACGGCCGCTCTCGAGAAATACTACAACGCCGGCGGTGAGAGCGTTGAACGCCTTGTCGAGGAACTGGAAAATGACGAGGGATTGAAGAAGATGGCCGAGGAGATGGAAACCTCCTCCGCCTTCGACTTGACCAGTGCCGAGGCCCTGGCGGACAGCGCGCCGGTCCGCAAACTGCTGAACATGATCTTGTTGTTGGCGATCAAGGACCATGCCAGCGATATCCACTTCGAGCCGTTCGAGGAAGAATTCCGCATCCGGATTAAGGCCGACGGTGTATTGTACGAAATGGTACCACCACCTCGACATCTGGCGTTTGCGATCACGACGCGGATCAAGGTGATGGCGGACTTGGATATTGCAGAACGCCGCATGCCGCAAGACGGTCGGATTGAACTGGTCGTCGGCGGCCACTCGGTGGACCTTCGCATCAGTGTACTGCCGACCATGTTCGGCGAAAGCACGGTCATGCGGGTCCTGGATCGCTCAGTCGTGTCGCTCGACTTGAACAAAGTCGGGATGGATGCGCCCACGATGAAGAATTTCCGGGAAGTTATCGAGAAACCGAACGGAATCGTACTGGTGACGGGCCCCACGGGTTCGGGCAAGACCACCACGCTCTATTCGGCTTTGACCGAATTGAATGTGATCGAGGAGAAGTTGATCACCACGGAAGATCCGGTGGAATACGAGATCGACGGGATCATTCAGATTCCCGTCGATGCCGACATCGACGTTACCTTTGCGGCCTGCTTGCGGTCGATTCTGCGACAGGATCCGGATCGCATCCTGGTGGGTGAAATTCGCGACTTGGAAACCGCGGAAATCGCCGTGCAAGCATCGTTGACGGGTCACATGGTTTTCAGCACGTTGCACACCAACGACGCGCCGAGTTCGATCACCCGCCTGAAGGACATGGGGATCCCGACGTTCCTCATCACAGCGACGGTCGAGGCAATTCTCGCGCAACGCCTCGTGCGGCGGATTTGTACGCAATGCCGCGCTGAGATTGAGCCAACGGACGAAATCCTCACAGATCTCGAACAGACCCATGAATCGCTCGGCGACCGCAAGCTCTTTCGTGGCAGTGGCTGCGATGGCTGCAACAATACTGGATACAAGGGCCGCGTCGGGCTCTTCGAATTGATGATCATGAACGACGAACTGCGAGAGTTGATTCTCAACAATGCGCCGATTGATACGCTGCGCGACGCGGCACGCGGCTACGGAATGGTCTCTCTGCGTGATGCAGGCGAGACTTTCATGTTTGATGGGGTGACGTCGCCGGACGAAGTCATCCGCGAAACCATTTTGGAAGCGTAAGCCTGTTTGTCAGCAAGCGGTAAACCAAGCAGACGGGAATTGAATCATGCCTACATTTCAATTTGAAGCCATGGACGCCACGGGCGCAGAGATCCGTGATGTCATCGAAGCAGCCACTGAGGAAGAAGCTCAGGGCACGATCCGACAGATGGGGTACTTCGTTACGAAGATCTCCGTCAAAAAGGCGGGTGCTCAGGAAACAGTCAAGAAAAAGGGACGTAAGAAATCCTTCGCCATCGGCGGTGGCGGAACGAAATTCGTCTGCGCGTTTACGCGTCAGCTTTCCATTCTGCAGGACGCTGGTTTGCCGATTCTCCGCAGCCTGAAAATCCTGGAGAACAACGCCAAACCAGGCAAATTGAAGAACTCCCTGATGGACGCCTGCGAAGAGATCGAGACCGGCTCAACGTTGTCCGAAGCGATGGCGAAGAGCCCCAAGGTCTTCAATCGGCTGTACATCAACATGATCAAGGCCGGCGAAGCGGGCGGTGCCTTGGAAGTCATTTTGCAGCGTCTTGCCGAATTCATGGAGCGAGCTGAATCGCTCAAGAAAAAGGTCAAAGGTGCCATGATCTACCCGGTTGTGGTCATCCTGGTGGCGGTGAGCATCTTGATTTTTATCATGCTCAAGATCGTGCCCGTGTTTGCCAAAATGTTCGATGAATTCGAATTGGAGTTGCCGGCAGCCACGTTGCTACTGGTGGCGATTTCCGATTTTGTCGTGGGTTACTGGTTCCTCTTGCCCGCCATCCCCGTGTCGATCTGGTTGTTTATCAAACTTGCGCGGAAGTTTAAACATGGCCGGATGGGCTGGGATATGTACGTGCTCAAGCTGCCGATCATGGGTAATCTAATCGAGAAGAATATTTTGGCTCGGACCACGCGAACTTTGGGAACCTTGATTTCCAGCGGTGTGCCGATCCTCGAGGCGTTGAATATCACTCGCGAGACCGCGGGTAATGCCTTGTTCGAGCGAATGTATGGCAAGGTGACCGATTCGATTCGCGATGGAAATACTGTGGCTCGGCCGTTGGCCGAGTATTCGCGACTGGGTTTTCATCCTGTTTGTGCGATGTTCTGGTTCCTGATGGGTGCCACGCCAGGCATTCTGATGATCTGCCTGACGCCGATGAAAGACATGGGGTTCATGCTGTTGTTGGGAACACAAGTTGCGCTTGGTGCGGGCACCTTGTCGACACTGTTTTATGCCAGCAAGATCAAGACGCGCGTGGTGGATGATTTGGTAGTCAACATGGTGGATGTCGGCGAAGAGACCGGCGAACTGGATACCATGCTTTACAAAGTTGCCGACCAGTTTGATGAAGAGGTCAAGACTCTGACTGACGGTTTGATGGCCTTGTTGGAACCGCTGATGATCTGCTTCCTGGGTGGAGCGGTCGGTTTCATCGTGATTTCGTTATTCATGCCGTTGGTTGCCCTGATTCAAGGTCTGTCGTAACGTTGCCGATCGGGCCGCCGAAACAAGACCCGTCTGGCGGACGGTTTTGTCGAGCGGCGCGATCCAACGTGGTCCAAGATGCCTGTGACGAACCCAGATTTAAACAGCGGTTTGATCTGCCAAAAGGAGAGGAAGCGCCAGTCATGCATACTTCCATGCGACGCGGCTTTACGTTAGTTGAAATGTTGGTGGTGATCATCATCATCGGGATCCTCGCGGCGATTCTGGTGCCCACGGTTGGCATGGCAATTCGCCGATCAAAAAATGCGGCGATGGGCATCGAGTTGGATCAGCTTGCCGGTGCAATCGAACAGTACAAGTCGAAGGTTAACGATTACCCGCCCGACTTTACAAACGCGGCGGCATTGGCGAATCACATCGCACGTGCCTATCCGCGGAGCAACCGCGCGTCCGTGCCCGTGTGGCTGACATCTACATACGCAGACGGCCGCAAGCCAGCAAATCTGGACCCGGCCGAGGCGATCGTCTTCTGGCTTTCTCTCGTGCGCAACAACCCCCGCAATCCGCTTACGGGGACTGGCGACGAAGTTTCGTACTACCCGTTTGATAAAACGCGACTTACCGACATCGATGGTGATGGCTGGAATGAGTACGTACCGAAACATGCACGGGGCGCTCCCTACGTCTATTTCGATGGTCGTGTGATTGCAGGAGCCTACGCCTACACCGGAGCGAGATACGCAAATTCGGCCGTGGGGGCTGTTCGTCCCTACCGCTCGAACACGCCGATCGATGTACGTGACAACAATCGAACGCGCCCCAGGACGCCCAGCAACAATACCCAGTGGGTGAAGCCTGAGACGTTCCAGATTTTTTGTGCTGGGCTCGATAACCGTTTCGGCGTTGACAACCTCGACGCTTCCAATAATCTCGTTTTCAAAAAGTTTCCGACTCCTAATTATTACATCATCACGAGCAACGATCGCACGCAAGATATGGATAACCTCACCGACTTTAGTGAAGGCAGGACGATCGAGGACCATATCCCATGATCCAGACTCCGAAACGGCACCTATCCAGTCGACGAACGCAGCATCACCGCCGGTCGTTTACGCTTTTCGAACTGATGGTGGTAGTCGTGATCATCTCGATCATCGCCACAATGACATTGTTTACGCTTTTTGGTGTGATGGAAAACGCAAAAGAAGCGCGAACGCGGTCGCAGATCGCCAAGCTACATGAATTAATCATGACCAAATGGGAGAGCTACCGAACCCGCGCCATTCCGGTTGTGATTCCCGCCACAGCCCTGCCACGAGTTGCTGCACAGCAACGTCTCGCAGGAATGCGCGAATTGATGCGCATGGAACTGCCGGAACGCAAGACGGACCTGATTGATTCGGCTGTGATCCTGGTCAAACCAGGCAGTTCCTCTCCGCTACAAGTTTCGCTCTGGCGCACTTACCGACGCAAGGCGGGTGCGCTCGTCAAGGCAAAACACACAACCCCCACTAATCCGACGCCAGATTGGAAGTTGTGCGACACGTGGACACCAGAGTTGCAGGGAGCTGAGTGTCTTTACTTGATCGTTTCGGTGATGCGAGACGGAGACTCAAACGGACTTGACTTCTTCAAAGAATCGGAGATTCAGGACACTGATGACGACGGGATTCCAGAGATTGTTGATGGTTGGGGGCGACCGATCGAATTCCTGCGTTGGGCTCCAGGATTTGTCGCCGTCCGAGGCAATGACGGCGCCTGGGGAGTGCTTAACGTCGA
>JASLRF010000535.1 GCA_030744095.1 Pirellulaceae bacterium
AGGCCGCTATGGTCAAGGATGAAGTCGGAGAAGCGGACGCGTCCAAATTCACAGACTGGCAGGACGCATATCGGAAGGCGATCGGGACCACGACGATGCCGGATGACGACCTGGCGACCCAATACGAACAAGTCGCAGACGGGCTGGTGAAACTCAAGAGAGACTTCAATCTTGCCGCCCTTCTTCGGACTCTCGCAGGATTTGAGAAGTTCGGAATGTTATCATGAAACGCGTGGTCATGCCGACTTTGAGAATAGCCAAGTATGACGACAACTAGGCAGTCAGGAAGGCTTGCCGTACTACCGTGACTTGGCGATAATTCATCCAGTCGTTTTGTCGTCGCGTCCTCGTTGCGACACCTTGTCGTATGATCGCATGAACAATTTGTGCGAAATGAGGCTCGTTAATTCATCGGCCAGGACTGTAACCATGTGCCACGGACATAGGCTATTCCTATTGGTCCTGCTCGCGGGTTGCGGCACTTCGCCGGCTCTTGTCCCACCCGCCGCAATAAACGCCACGGATGCCCAGGACGAAGAGCACGCCGCCGTCATCGCGAAACTCAAGAGTCTCGGCGTGGAGTGGGTCTCGCCGAACAGAGTTGATATCGGCTACGGCGGTCGGCGTGGTCGCCTTGAACCTACGCATTTTGGCGATGATGACCTGATGATCCTCAACGACCTCCCCGGCTTAGAGGAGTTGTCGATCTGCGGTGGTCAAGTCACGGATCAAGGAATGTCTACGATCGCAGGATTCTCCGAGCTTAGGTCCTTGAGCCTATTCGACGTACCGATCACTGACACCGGGGTGGTCCACATCGTGAACCTTAGACGTCTCAAGCGCCTGATGCTTGTTGAGTCACATATTTCCGACGCCGGAGTTGCCCATCTGACAGAGCTCTCGGACCTCAAAGAGTTGAGCCTAGTCGGCGCGGACATGACAGATGCTGGTAGCCTTTCCTTGAAGCTGTTCAACCGTCTCCAATTCCTTAGCCTATCCGGCACGAAGCTCACCGACGTTGGCCTCGCGAACCTGAGAGATCTCACGGAGCTAACGCACTTACGTTTGGCCGGCACTGAGATCACTGACGCAGGACTGACGCACCTGGAGGGCATGACCAAGCTGGAGACGCTATCGATCAGCGACACGCAGGTCACCAGCGACGGATTGACACATCTCCGATCACTGTCGGCGTTGAACCGTCTGGAAATGGCCGGCATCGAACTCACCCAGGACGGGGCGAAGCACTTGAACCAGGTACACAACCTTCGCAACCTGGAGTTGGTGACGTTCCCATACTCCGGCAACGTCTCGCCGGTGACCCTGGCTTCGCTCGCGACGCTCGAGATGCTCACAAGCATCGACATGCCGAATTCCAATGGCTACACGCCGGGGCAATTGCAGGCCCTAAAGCGAGCATTGCCAGGGACCGACATAATGGCGGGTTATGTTCATGATTAAAGGCCAATGTTGAAGGTATGTCGAACTAGCGGATGCATGTAGCGCCACATCCCGCGTCATTAGAGCCGATCGGTGTTGCACAAAATGCGTGGCCGCAAGGTTCGCTTCGCGAATTACCGGCCGTGTTTCGTGACGCGATTTGAAAGGATTCACATGGCCTACAATGTGACCGCGTGACCGGCGAAGGGAGACTGGGAACAAGGTGTAGTGATCGAATAGACTCGCGACTCAGCAAACTTGTTGAACCGAAAACGTGGAGACCTTTCACAACAGTTCGGCTGCGCGAAGTCAAAGCCTTACCTGTTCTGCAGCTTCGATTCAGGAGAGTTCAATCGAGGCGTGTACCAATACGTGACCAGCCAATTGGCCCCACTTCATAGTACGACGTATCCCATGGATCGGGGAATCGACGTTCATGGGACCAATATATCATGCGAGCCTTTCCGTGCAGGTCCGACAACGGAATTGCTCCAATCACACGACTGTCTTTGGACAGTCGGCGATTGTCACCCAAGACAAAGAATGAGCCCGAAGGAATGTGGATTGGCCCGTAGTTGGAGAGTTCGGGATATGGTGGCAAATCTAGATCAACGACGGCATTCAAATCAGACCATTCCTTTCCATTGAGCAACACCTTTTCATCTACTACCTCGATCTTGTCACCTGGAAGTCCGACGAGACGCATGACGTAAAGAGGCGAATCTGGACCCTCGCTTCGGAAGACAACTATGTCATTACGCCGCAATCTCGTCGGTTGACACCACAACTTGTCTACGAGGATGCGGTCACCTGGAAGGATCGTTGGCGACATTGCTCGTGTCGGAACAACGAATGCTTCGGCAACAACGGCGCGAACAGTATGGGCGACGAGGTTATTGGCGATGGCGAATGCGACAAAAGCAAGCAGGTACACCCACCATCTTTGATAACGCCTAAGCGGAACGTCGCGACGATGTTTCGCGACCATGTAAGCGTCGATCGTGAGATAGATTGGAAAGCCAAGCATACACAAGAGGAGCACCGCAAATCCGGTACACCCAATTGGCAAAGAAATGGTAGCAAACGCAAGGATTGGTAAGAGTACCGCACCGACGCCCCAAAGGACGAGGCTGCGGCGCAGTCTGCCTGCGTAAATCTGGCCCAACGGGCCACCCAACAGACTCATCAGAGCGGCAAGCCAAGGTCGGCGTGGTTTTACGATTGTCGATTCCACACTGGTCTCGCTGCAGTATGCTGAGTTCAGCCGCGTGCGGGCTACGCCATGGCGGCTTGAACCATCGAACAACTCTCCATCTTCAGTAACGGTCGAACAATCATGCGGGTAGCACGTCGGCTGCAACGACTCGTTATTTGGCGTGTGGCATTGTTGCTCTGTAGGCATCAACGTGCGCGAGCACCGCCGTAGCGGGCAATCGCACAGATTTCAGAAAGCGTTTGTCCTGGACCGGGACCTTTCTTACTGCGTCGGGCTTCAGCAAGCAAATACACAACGATCCACTGAGACAGGGATACGCTGATGTACTTGTCTCGCTCGCCGCTCGGCTTGCGTACCGTGTGAATCACTCCATCTGTCCCAAATGCCCAGCATATTCCCTTCCTGTTCCAGAAATCAATACGAGCACGAGTATTGTGGTCATCCGCTAGGTCGCTAAGCCTGACGATATGACCGTATGAAATCTCCAGCACTGTTTTGTGCTGCTTCAGTTTTGCTATGACGCGTTTCACTTCCCCCTTGGACGTTGATGACCGATACGCCATTTTGTTTATGGTCGTACCGTGTCCAATGCGTGCGAGTTTGTCTCCGAGGCGTTCCTGGTACGCGCAACACCGCCATCAACGAAGGCAACCAGTGTCGAGCGAGATTTGATTTTCCAACGAGACGAGGTTTGAAGCAAATGCGAAGGTGTGCCGAAGGCCCCAGCGGGCATTCACTGGCCGTCAAACTCTGCGAGATTCTTAGCCACGTTGACAATCTTGTTGAGGAACAGTCGGCGAATCGCGTCGTAGCCTCGGTCATTGGGATCCTCGATGTTGTCGAAGTACCAGTAGTGAGGATCCTCGTGTCGATAAGTTTTGCGCCAGAACTGCCGACAGTGCGAACCGTGTCCCAGGAACTCCTGGTGCAGAGAGACCAGATGGACGTTGGCGCTCTGCTCCGCGCAGGCGTGGATCACTGCGTTGTATTCTGCATGGATCGCCAACCCATCGGGCCACGCCGGCAAATAGACACTTGGCGCGTCGCCGACGCCGTCGGTGGGGTCGTAAATGTCGGCCAGAAAAACGTGACAGCCACCGGGAAAACGCAAATCGAGGATGTCCAACATCTTATTAAGCCGCTTTTGGAAGTTGCTGATCCATGGCTTAGCCTGCTCGATCGTCGCTCCGTACATCGCGCCTTCGCGCGGCGGTGTGCGTCCGTAGTTATGAATCAGATCGTTTCCGCCAGTGGTCATCACCACGAATCCTAGAATATCTGGCTCGTGCGAGTCCAGACGTTCCGCGAGCACCTTGAGGTCGGCAAGCGAGGTCGTCCCTGACACTGCCAGATTGTTGGTCTCCAGGTTGGGCAACACCACCGAGAGGCAGAGGCCGTTCATTTCTGGAAACTCGTCGTCGGGATTCCTTACCAGTCGATTGAAGTAGCTGTGTTCGGCAGTGCGGGCACCAAGACCAGCCGTAATACTGTCGCCAACGCCCAACAGCACGATCCGACGATCGGTCCAGGTGTCCGCGAAGAGAGTATGGTCAACAGGTGGTCCCGTGGGTCCTTCGCCGATGGGGCGATAGAACCAAAAATGACGATACGCCAAGACGCCGGCAATTGCGATCAAGCCGATCACAAGCAGCAAGATCAGGCGGCGGCGGAACTTCCGCTTCTTGGCCATCGGAGAGGATCTCTATCGGCTTGATCGGCCCAACGGGTAACATGGCCGTCGCCGCCGTAAACGAAGCGAGCGACGTTGAATTGCGATTACATTTTATGATGCCGCCGCCCGTTGCGAAACAGCGAAGGCGATTCGCGCAGCGAACCATGCGGCCATGTTGGTTGGCTCGCCTAGGTTGTGCCGCGAATGGCGGCAAAACGACGCCAATCATGTTCGAGTTGAATCTTGATGACCAGCCCGAGAATCACCAGAAGGAGAATGCCGTAGTGCGGGGTTTGA
>JASLRF010000536.1 GCA_030744095.1 Pirellulaceae bacterium
CATCCTCCGTCGCACGACGCTTCGCGCAATAATTAACTCCAACTCGCCAACGAGGACTGACCAGCAACAATTAATCGACGCCCTGGAAAACTACCTAAGTCTCGCCATTTAAGCAGACGAATATCTGCGAAAGTTCAGTTAACGATCGAGTCGCATTGGCCCTTTCCAACTGATGCAAATTCGCGATTGGCAAACTCGTATTCCTTCAGTGCCTGATAGCAACGTCCACGAGCAAAGCGGATCGCATGTTCGTCTTGGTTTAGCTGACGTGCTTGATCGAAAAAGTCAATCGCATCGTAGAATCGCTCATGTTTCATCGCTTTCAGTCCAAGGTCATAAAGTCGACGATCGAGGGGCGGTCGCGTTATCAAATGCAAGGACAGCGACGCCAACATTGCAAACAAGACAATGCCGGCTCCGATCAACGTCCTCTTGTGTTCCGATGACCAGCGGCGCAGTCGCTTGGCCAGTGAAAAATGGTTGCGTAATTCGGCCGCCACAACTGCGGCGTTCGCTGGCCGGCAATCGGGGTCCGGTGCAATACAACTCTCGATCAGTCGCGCGGTTTGTGACTCAATCGCTGGATTCAGTTCTTGAATCGGCCGTGGTGCCGTCTGTTGTGCCTTCCAATAGAGGTCGCCGGCTTCAGTCGGTGGGATGTTTGAAGGTGGATTGCCAAACGGTAGTTCGCCGGTGAACAACTCGTAAAGAATTATGCCACAGGCGAAAATATCGGATCGTGGATCAGCAGGTGGTTTTGCCTCAAATGGGCGCAAGAAAACATCGTTGATCTGCTCAGGAGGCATGTACGGCAGCGTGCCTCCCAGGCGATTAACTTCCGTCTCGACATCGCAGGCCAAATTGAAGTCCAGCAGTTTTGGCTGTCCCGCAGGTGTGATAAGCACATTGGACGGCTTCAGATCACGGTGCAAGACGCCTCGCGCGTGGGTATACGCCAAGGCCTCCGTCATTTGGATTCCCAGGCGTACAACCGCATCGACGTAGCTACCCCGACGAAGCGCCTTGTCAGGTTTGTCGTCAGCCAAGTCAATCGAGCTGTTGTCAACAATTTCGCGACGCGCAACCGCTTGCAAGATGGCCGATCCCATCTGGGGAACGCCATCCTGAAAAACCTGCTCGATGACATCTGAAAGCGTGGCGCTGCCTAAATACGGCATGCACACAGCGGTCATGCCGGATTCCGGATCATCGTGAACCGAATGCACGGGGACTACGTTGGGATGGACCAACTTACCCAGTGTCTCCGCCTCGTCGCTACCAAACATCGCGATCTTCACCGCGACGAGACGACCGCCAAGCGCAGGTTCGGCGGCGAGGTAGACACGAGCGAACGCGCCCACACCCAATTCGTGGAGAACGTCGAAACCCATGAAGCTGGACCCGACTTCCGGCCACTCCACGTCGCCAATGTCATCCATCCTGTCGAGCGTTTCCTCGACGTTGACCATCCGTTGGATGGATTTGTGATAGCTGGGAAATCGGCGGCAGAATTCGTCAATCTGAGGGGCCGTGCCCTCGTCCTTTAAGCGACAATACTCGCTCAGTGCCACGGCCAGCACCCGATCTTTTTCATGGGCCCCGACGGTTTTGCTCGCAGCGTCGTCTGATGAAACCTCGTCGGTAACGAGGTGCGTCGACGCGGCGCCTGAATGCGGTGACTTTGTTGACCAGTGCGTAGCCATTAGGTGTACTGAAGCCCCTTCACGCTATACTATGCTCGAAAATGAACGCGCGGTTTGCGATTCAAACTCCCAGGAGTTTTCATCCTGTGTCTTGGATTCGACTGTGTATTCACCCGCAAACGCCACTAATCGGAATTCGCCGTCGCAAGCTCTCGGATGACTTGCCGAGCGGTCCTTTCGTGGATCCCCAAACTCTCACTTATCTCCAAGAATGTTGCCCCGTTCATTCTCATCCGAAGGATTTGCCGATTTCGCTCGGGTTCACCATCGATCATCGATTGCCACCGTTCGCGGGCAATGGCGATCTGGCTCGGTGTATCGCCGCGGCGTTCGGACGTCTCCGAAATCTCTGATTCATCCAGCGGTCGTTCTCGCGAAACATTGTATTTCTTGTGTACGAAGCGACGCCGTGATTCCTCGGCAACTTTGTTTTTTGCCATCACAACCAAATACCGAATTACGTCTTCAGGAGTTTCGAATTGTGCGATCCGGTCGGGCATTGCAAAAAACGACACCCAAACCATTTGCACAAAATCAACCGAATCGAATTTCGACCGTAGTTTGTGATGGAGTCGCCGTCGCACAACGCGTTGAATGTGGGGTCCATATGTCTGGATGAAATTCCAGATCGATTCTTCCGAACCGGTGCGCAGTTCTTTGACTGCTGCTTCAAATGACGAGTCGTCATGCGTCATTTACGCAGGATCCTGCAGTGTTAAACACAGATTGACATCAGAAAACAGCCTACCACGTCCTCCGCCGATTTTGCACCATTAATAGGCGAAGCATCAAAAAAACGCGGCTGTCACAAACCCCACTTAAGAGTGGAATTCTATGATGGTTCGCGGGACCATTGTGATCGTAGAAGCCTGCTAAAACGCCACACACACAACGGTTAAGCAGTTTTCAGTGCGTGTCTCTTCAATCGTTTAGCAGTGCTTCGATCACTGACCAGGTTCCCTGGGCCATCGCCTGAGCGGAGAAGCGAGAATGCACGATTGCGTGTCCTGCTTCGGCGAGCTGCCGGCGCTGATCAGGGTGGCAAAGCAAGTGATGCATTTGGTTGGCCAGATTCAACGGGTCATTCGGATTGACCAGGCAGCCGCCGCCCATGTTGTCGAGCAGCTCTGGAAAGGCACCGTGGTTGGGCTGCACCACGGGGACTCCCGCTGCCAATGATTCCAACACGAAGAGCCCTTTCGGTTCTTCGTAGGTTGTGGGTACCGAGAGTAGGTCCAGTTTCTTTAGGAATTCGACCTTGCCCGCTCGATCCACAACTCCGTCGTAGCAGTACTTATCGTGCAGCCCAGCGTCGTCGAGCTTTTGAAAAGTGGAGGCTGCGTACTCGCGATTAGACTCGCCCATCCAACCAGCGACTCGCAGTTGCACGTCTTTGGTTTCTGGCCGCTTGTGCAGCTCGATGAACGCATCCACGAGAACGTGTAGCCCTTTTTCCTTAGCCAGTCTTGCCAGATAGCCCACCGCTACCGGTCGGTCAGCGGGCGTCCCATCGAATTCTGGCAGGGATGTGGGAAAGTCACGCGTGTCGATGCCCAGGGGAACCAAGTGGAGTTTTTCAGCGGGAATCCCAAAATACTCCCCCATCCGATCCGCATAGAACTGACTGTGAACCAAAAACCCGTCGACGGATTCGACCAAACGTCGGATCTCGTCCAGTGCCTGACGACGAAAGGGCTCGGGCAACGACTCCAGGAAGATGTCGTCTCCCTGCAATGTAACGAGAATCGGAGTCCCCAATGTACGCTTGAGATGCGGAATACAACCAGCGATCAGGATATTGCTGAAGACCACCAGATCCGGTCGCACGGAATGACTTAGCCATGTGGACAACTTGAGCACTTCACGCCGCTGGTACCCCGCCGTCCCTCGCAACATGGAGATAGTCAGTTTGCCCAATGACTTGGGATTGACTGACGCGGAACGGGCAGTCAACTTCTTGATTAACCAGGGCTGATCAAAGATGCGACCGAAGAAGCTCGGCAGAAACCGATACATCGGCACCGTCTGCTCGAGAAAGACGTTGACACCACCAAAAAAAATCCGGTCAATACTAACGTCGTCCTCGTCCGTCCGAATCGGCGTGTAGGTTGGGATCAACTGGATGTCGACGCCCATTTGCGAAAGCGCACGCGCGAGCGTGTTGTCGTGCATACAGCTACCGCAGAACATGCCCGCCGCACCGGAAGTAATGTAGGCCAAACTTCGCTTGAGATCGCTCAACTTACCTGTTTCACCCTCATTTGGGCTATTGACATCTGTCGACGGATTGTCGATTGTATCAGTTCTGCAACCCATTGATTCCCACCAATGTGATCCCCACCGAACCCTCCCCCCTATTAGGCTCGCCAGTTTTCACGGCGATTTTTGCGAATGAAAGTCGTTCTCGCAATCTACCAGCAGTCCACCAAGGTCAGGGACTGCATCCTGGATCATCTGCCGCTGGTGATCGGCCGCAGTGCGGATGCCGACATTCGGCTCGATGACCGTTGGGTCAGTCGACAGCATTGCAAAGTCGATTTCCAAGAAGGGGTTGTCGTGGTGCAGGATCTTGAGTCACGTCATGGTACCTTGGTCAACGACAAGCCGATTACCGTGTCGAAGCTATTTCCTGGCGACACGCTTTGCATCGGACTATCTCGCCTCGTCGCGTGCTACGAAAACAACGAGGCGGATAGTGAGGCGACGGCTCGGCACGATGGCTTAAATGCGGCCTGCGAATCCTAAGTAGTACTTAGATCTGACTCGCGGTTGGTGACTCAGAATCTCAGGGTGTTTCATACGGTTTCATGAATTCAGCTGGGCGATCATTCGCGAACGCCGCTCAGAGGCCAAGAGCCGCCCCTTCGCGCTGACGACCTCTGTTCCCTACATCGGCTTGCGGCCAACAAATGTGTAGTACGGCACACGGATGAACGGAATGTACGGCACTTTCGATTGATGTTCTTCAAAGTACACGGGTTCAAAATGTCGATGCAAAAACGGCACGTGTTCCGCTGACGGAAACACGTTGTCGTTGGCAAACCAGACGGGCCAGAAGCTCCGCGTAAACCAGCGATGGCGCCGCAAGCCATCCGATGGATACTTGCGCGACACGTAGAAGTCGACGACACCAATGAGTCCACCGGGCCTGAGCATTGCCAACGCGTTTTCAATGGCGGCGAACCAGTCTGGGATCATGGTTAACGAATAGGAAAAAGTGACCGCATCCACAGGCCCATCTGCCGGTTGGCAGACCGTCGCATCGCCCTCGACGGTTTCTACATTGGTCCAGCCACGCTTTTCAATTCGTTGGTCTGCAATCCGCAACAGCGAGGGGGATAGGTCGACGACATGGACTTTGGCCAGGCGTTTGATGCGGTCGTCAAAGAACTCTAAGTTAGCACCCGTCCCGCCACCCATGTCGACCCAGACTCCTTGCGGGGGCACGTCGATTGCATCCCACAGTTCCTGGCGTCCCTTCAACAGACGTTTGCGAAAATCGTCGTAGCCGCTGGCCTGTCCGGCATAAAAATTCTCCATCCGCGCGGCATGATCTTTGCCACGCACGGGCTTCAAGGCCAGATGGTACAGGATGCCTAAATCGGAGAGTAAACCCATGGTCGCCTGTTATCTAGATGGACGCGTCGTTCGCCATGGTGGCAAGCAGCGTGTGCCTGAAAACACACGTCCGCGTCACTTAGGCCGCAAGATCGGCAATGTAGAAGCTGCCATACGTGTGCACACGGTCTTTAGCGTGCAACTCGTCGGCGAGTTCCTTGTGATAGGTCAGGAAGTCGTTCAAAGGCGTGGGATGGCCGTCCCTCTGCACCTGCACGCTATCCAGGAAATCCGTCCGCAACCCACCACTGCGCCAGATTGCGCGCGCGCCGGGCGCGGCGCGATCGAGAATCGACTGCCATTCCAGCTCAAGCAGCGGAAAGAACTTGTCAGACAGCCAGTCCATATGGTCGAGCAGCACAAAACGCGAAATCTGACCGTCGTGCTGCTCTAAGAACGACTGCACGGAATTTGTGTGAACGCTAACTCGGTCCACCAAACCGTTCTTGAGTCGTTGAAAGTTCTCCGGGCGCAGATATTCTGGGCAACAATCCTCGGCGTATTCACCGGTCAAGTAAACACGCCAAAAGTAGTTGTCCGCTAATGGCAGCTTGGCGAAAACCGATTCCACACAGTCCTGAATAAACCGGACAATTCCACCTTCGTATTGCGTCTCAACTTGCCTTCGCTGCGCCTTCGGTACGCCGACCATCGACAAAGTCGTATCGCGGTTCATGGCGAATCGCATTGACTTCGACCAGAACTGATCATGCAGTTGTTCGTAATAGATCTGCGACTGGGCTTCGACGCTGCGGGCACTTAGAATCTGATCGATTTCCGGTCGCACCTTGCAAACACGGTCGACATACATGTTGATCATCCTCGCGAATGAACCGGACGTTCCACGAAAATAGAATGACCGTCGCCGGTTGTCGAAGAATTTGATCCACTTGTCCCAGTATGTCTGCGACCAAGGCGTGAGCGAACTACGCAAGTTGTCGCAGTAGATCTTCCGACCATCAGGCAAGCGTCCTTTGCCGAACAGAGCGAAGAAATCTTCGTACTCTAGATTGCGGATCGCGGAGAGCTTAAGCTCCAAGAGCGCGTTTTGGCGCGGATTCATATCGACCGCGTAAACGTGATTCGGTTCGGTCAACACGTAGTCCAGGGCGTTGCAGCCAGCCGAGGTGATCACTAACACGTTGTCCTGGGGACCCAGATTCAAAGCCACGCGATCGAGCCGCGGATCCTCCCAACAGGTGTTGTAAACCAGGTTGTTGCCGTGAACAAATTTGAAAACTCGCCCACTGAACCAATCCATCACCGACATGTCAAACTCCTCACTGGTGGGAACCCGAAAGCGTCGGTCATCCAATCTTCGCTTTCCTAGGCAGTTTCCCCTCGGCCGGCGGTCCTTGCGGAGTGAGAGGGCACACCGATTTTAACGGTCGAAAATCGTCACACAAGGGCCGCAAGCTTGACCGTGGCCCCAAGGCCGGCCATAGTTTGAACTCCCCCTGACCCTGACCGTCACAATCCGAAAAACAGACTGAGCGAAGTCATGCAAACCTACCGTCATTGCCGTCGCAGTTCGACTATCGGAACGGCCCTTGCCTTCATCCTTGCTATTGCAGCCTCGACCGGTGGGTTCGCAGCCGAGCAACCGGGAATTGTGTTGTCCGAATTCATTTTCAACAAAGCGGCGTTCCCGCAGTGCCACGCGTCGACAATCGCCGAAACCAAGCAAGGTCTGGTCGTCGCCTGGTTTGGAGGCACCCGCGAAAAGAACCCCGACGTCGGCATCTGGCTATCACGATATGTTGACTCGAAGTGGACCGTACCAGTCGAAGTCGTCAACGGCGTGCAGAACGAGTCGCTCCGGTATCCGTGCTGGAACCCAGTACTGTTCACGGCCCCTGACGGCAAACTACTGCTGTTCTACAAGGTCGGCCCAAGCCCAAGCAGTTGGTGGGGATTGTTGACCACGTCGGACGATCACGGTGAAAGCTGGGGGCCAGGTGTACGGCTGCCCGGCAGCTTTGTCGGACCTATCAAGAACAAACCCATCTTGCTGACCGATGGACGTCTGCTCTGCGGTACGAGCACAGAAGATCAAGGCTGGCGCGTACACATGGAATGGACGGCCGATCAGGGAAAATCCTGGAAGGGCACCAAGCCTTTGAATGACGGTAAGACGATGCACGCCATTCAACCCACCATTCTCGTGCATGGCGATACTCGGTTGCAGATCCTGTGTCGCGGTCGTGGGACAGGAAGAATCGTCCAAGCGAATTCAAGCGACAGTGGCAAGACCTGGTCTTCTTTGACTCTAACCGAACTGCCAAATCCAAACTCGGGTATCGACGCCGTGACGCTCCGCGCTGGCCGCCACGTCCTGATTTACAACCATACGAAGCGCGGCCGTAGTCCGCTAAACCTGGCCGTGTCGGTCGATGGCCGGCACTGGCAGGCCGGCATTGTTCTTGAAGATAAGCCTGGTGAGTACTCCTATCCGGCGGTCATTCAGTCGGCAGATGGTTTGGTGCATGTCACCTACACGTGGAAACGAAGTCGCGTGAAACATGTCATCATCGATCCCACCCGATTGAAGTTGCGTTCGATCGAAGACGGTGTTTGGCCCGATTGACCGGGAGATCGTCGCAACACGTTCCGTCGTCATTGGCGCCCGTCGTTATCGGCGCCCCTTGTTATCGGCGCGTCGTGCCGCGAAACATCGTGCTCACCGCCAGCAACGCCGCGGCACCTCCAACGGACATCGTCAACAGTGACGGAAACGCGCTGTGTGGTGACAGGACCACTGGTCCCATAACCATGCCGATCCCGCCTCCGATCAGGATCCCCCATCCCAGCCCGCGCGCTGGACGATGATGATACAAGCCAATTACGGCCCCCAACATCATGACCAGCACGGCGCCGCACGCGCTGGCCTGGGCGGCTTCCGAAACTCCGATTTTGCCCTCGCCAATCGCCCGCGAAAGTGGCGCCATCAGTGCCGCGACAACGGAACAAGCCGCCATCAGAATGAATAGGGCACTGAGGGGAAAGCTGCGTCGTTCTCCGGTGGGCTCTGGCATGTCATTGTTATCACACGTCCCGGTCAGACGTGCAAGCTGTTGGCAAAGAGGCCTCTTAGTTTTCATCGCTCGTTACATATTGCCGCCAGCGCAGAATCAGTGAAGCGGCCGTCAGCATGACCAGCGTGTAAAGAACCAAGGCAGCCACGTGGTGCCAAGCGGGCTGAGTACCAATCAAGAGCTGCACATCGTCAGGCGGTTCCCAATCCATCCAACGGAATAGCAAGTTAAACAGATGGTGCTGAACGGTGAACCGATTGATCAACGCCGGAAGATTCGAAATCACAACTTCAAAGATGAGTATGTAGGCGACAGAGACGACCATCGCGCGGCGATGAAAGAGCGTCCCGATCACCGAGTAAGCGGCGCCGTAGGCGAAACACGAAAAGCAAACCAGGCAGGCCATTACGCACCACAGTCGAAAGGGTTGGCTCACATGCAACCGGCCTGCCAACATACCGATCGTCAGGCCGAGCAGTGCCGCCGAAGCCGTCCACGCGATGCCATTGAGGTATTTTCCGATTATGGTAGCGAATTTGCCGCCCGGCCGGACAGCCAAGTAGATCCACGTGCGGCCCTCAAGCTCGGCTTGCAGCACGGGCGCCACCCATAACAACAGACCCAATAAGCAAACAACTTGTGGAATCAAGCCGTACAACACGATCCCCAAAATCTGTTCGGGAGGTGGGGCAAAGTTCGAGTTCGTCTCCGCTTCCAGTCGATAGAGGGCCAGCAATCCGGCGGGGAACAAGACCATAATCAGCCAGGTTGCCGCGCGCGCGTCGGTGCGCGTGCGGCGCATTTCAAAACGGATGACCGTCAGGACTTGCCAAAACCACCCTTGGCTGTCGCAAACAGAGGCCGCGACTGTTTCTACCGACGGCACGTCGGACTCGGTTCCCTTCGCAGCGACGGTCGTTTCTCCTAGTGCGTTCATTCAGCCACCTCGATGGACACGCAACAACGAATCAAAAAGGTTCTGCAACGACTCGTCGGTCGAATGTAGCTCGCCAATTGTGACGCCATCCTCCGCGGCCCATTGTGGCAGTCGATTGTAGATCGCCAAGGGATGACGCGTCGCCACGGTGAGCCGCTCGGCGCCGTCGAGCTCGATCGCTTCCACCACATCTTCGTCCAGCAGTCGGCGAGCCAACTCACGCGGTCGGTTACAATCGATCTGGATTCTGTTGGGTACATCGGCCAACAGTGCGTTTACCTCGTCAGCCGTTCCGGACGCCAA
>JASLRF010000537.1 GCA_030744095.1 Pirellulaceae bacterium
TAACTCGACGCTCAATGTCTTTGACGACAGCGGCAGGTTGATCCTGATTGGCCATGATTCCAACATTGCCGAAGACCGGTCCGGTCCGTTGGCGGGTGCCGATCTGACTGACCTTTCGCGCGGCAGTGTCGGCCCGAAAGATCCGTACATCGGTCCTGTCGAGTTGCCTCAAGGCACGTATTTCCCCGTGGTGACTTCCAACGGTCAGATTTCCGCTGATCTGCTTGGCAATCGGCTGCTCCGCTTAGAGCCGGTCAATTCCGTGATCCGGATCGCGGAAGACCATATTGGTTCCTTTGGTGGTTCGACGGCGGAGGATCCTGTGGTGCCAGTGTTGCTGGATCCGAACTTCGTGGGTTCGGGAACAAACCTCTGGCACGTGACCGGCAATCGGGCAGCGAACCCGGGGCACGGGCTCAACGAAGTCTTCGACCTTAGCCGGAGTGGTGCGAGCCTGACCGACGGTGGCGACAGTTTCTACTTTGGTGACGAGTCGGCCGGCAACACGGTTCCTGCTGGTTCGATGGGGAACATGCTCTCCAATCCATTCAGCTTGAAGGGTTATTCGGCGAATGACCGCCCTGTTCTGTATTTCAACTATTTCATCGACAACGATTCCGGCCAGGATGCCTTTCGTGTGTCGCTCGTCGATGCAGGTGGGAACGCAACTTTGGTGGCTTCCAGCAATACATCGGACGCTTCCAGTCCCGCCGTTACGCTACTGTCGCAAGCGTCAGGCAGCGATTGGTTGCAAGCCCGAATTGAACTCGACACGTTCGCTGGCTCGGAGACGCTTCGTTTGAGGTTCGAATACGATGGCGTTTCCACGGGATCCAATGAGGGGGCCTACATCGACGACGTGATCATCGGATTCGCCGAACGTGGCGAGATGGTGACAGGTGCCGCCTCGAATCCGAACTTCACGACCGACCCGAATGCCCCACCCGCAGAGACTCTCGTCGGCAACTACCAACTCGAGATTCGCAAGGCAAGCGAATTCGGCACCTCCGGTCAGGCGACATCAACGATCCGCAGCGCGACGGTTTGGGGAATCCAGCCGGGCACTCGGCAGATTCTCCAGATCGATCCAGCCAACGGCGCGATTGTCGGGCAGTTCCCGGCTCCGGATCCTCTGGCACCTGGTCATCTGGTCGCTGGCTTGTCAATCGCCGAGGGCGGCAATTCGCTCATCTACGTTAACGGCGAGTTGGACGGGAGCATCCTTTATCGACTCGATCCGACCAACGGGACAATTCTCTCGACCGAACTCCTTCCATCAATCTCCGGATCTTCTCCAGGCGATCGCGGTGGTCTCAGCTACGAATCGCCGGGGACGATTTTCGCCGTGGACGGCATCCTGGGTGTAGACGCCCAGACGGGCTTTGGTGGCCCTGTGACGCAACATCTGAGTGCGACATTTGCTGAACCTACGATTCCGGGCGCCATGGGTGGCGATGACAATGGCCGCCAGTTCTTGGATGCCGGCGCGCTCATCGTGGAATATGATCCGTCCCTTGCCAATTCCATTATGAATTCGTTCCCCGCTCAAGTTCCTCAAATGCAGGGAATGGCATTTGATGGCACGTTTCTCTATGTCTCTGATGCCGCCGGGAATCTGGTGACGCTCGATCCAGACACCGGTACGATCCGTCAAACGGTTGCGATCCCGGGCGGCAATCTCATCGGTTTGGCGGCTGCTCGATTCAACAATGCGAATGTTGGTTTGACGCTGACAGGCAGCATCGACACCAACGACCGCGAGGCGCAAGTCACAACGTTAATCGCTCCTGCCGGTACGGACGTGGTCGACGGACAGACGTTCACGGTGGGCGACGGAGTGAATGAACTCACATTCGAATTCGAAGATCCGGAGATTGGTGACGGCATCAGCGGTGGCCACGTCGAAATTCGCTTCAAAACGTCGGACAACGATCCGATGAACCCCGTGTTCTTGCCGGATACGGATTCGGTCATTGCGACGAGGATTCGCGATGCGATCAACAGCCCGCAAGCTCAGACCATTATCAATCTTCGTGCCGCCAAGTCCGATGGCGAAGTCACCGGCACGGCCAGCAGTGACAATCGCATCAACCTCTTTGGCACCGCATTGGTCGACGTTCCCGACTCATTCGAGATCACGGAAACGACCAATAACGCCAACCAGTTGCGCGACGTGATTGTTGGTTCAGCAGTCGAATCGGTGGGCAACGCCACGTTTGTCGGTAGTGATGTTTCTGCCGGCCTGTTCCGGGGCGGTCTGGAAACGATCGGATTGGAATCTGGGATTGTCCTGACAACCGGCGATGCCAACTTTGCCGACGATCCCAATCCGGTCAACACGCAGAACGGGCGAGCTTCCGAGCAAGGTGATGCCAATCTGGACGCAGAACTTGGCGTCACGACGGTGGACACAACCTATCTGGAATTCGACTTCACATTGCCGCCCTTGCCTGCCACGCCTCCCATGGCCAGCAACGATTTGTATCTCAATTTCGTGTTTGCCTCCGAGGAATATAACGAATCGATCGGTTCGGCATTCACCGATGCCGTGGCAATTTTCGTGGACGAAGGTGCCGATGGCGTGGACGTCAAGAATATTGCCTTGGTGCCGGGCATGTCACCGCTTGACCCTGTCTCGATTGATACCGTCAACGGCGGCGACCCGTTCGATCCCTCTGGTCTGATCGGTGCCAACCCACAGTTCTTCAACAACAACGATCCGAACCAGGGCGGCCAGTTCCTGGACGAATTCGGTTACGACGGATTTACCGACGTGTTCGTC
This sequence comes from Pirellulaceae bacterium, assembly GCA_030744095.1. The sequence goes on from JASLRF010000537.1 coordinate 2,783, forward strand.
GCGTCGCTGGCTGGTGCCGATGCATTGACGACGGATGGAACGCACCGAATCAAGATCGCGATCTCCGACGTGGACGACTTATCCGCCGACAGCGCGGTATTCATTGAAGCCGTTAGCATGCAGAGTTTCCTGACCACGGATCCGGACACTGGGCCATTTGTGCGGGATCCCGAAGGAATCGCCAGCATCCGCCACGAAGGGCAAGGCGATCAGAATCGCTTCCGCGATCAGGGCCTGGTGATGATCCACTCGAATACGGTCACGGATTCCAAGACGTATGGGATTGTCGCCGATGCGGGTGAGCGCGACACCGACGGCAGCTTCGCCTCGAATCGAGATTCTGGCGGTACCAGCAGCGCGCTGGACCGGGTACCGGTTCGCCTGCAAAGTCCCGTTCCCGGCCCGGTCCGCAATTTGGTCGCGCCGAACAACGTACCGGCCACGGGTGGATTCACTCCCAGCGTGACGATTGCCAACAACACCATCACCAGTGACGGGTCGCTCGGCGGTATCCACGTCAGCGGGAACAGCCAGACCTACGAACTGACGCCGCGGCGCCCGTCCGTGCATCCGGTTCAGAACTTGATCGAATTCACCGCGGGCGACGAGGTCTGCGATGGTGAAAACTTTACGATCAGGGCTTTTGGTCAGTCCGTCAGGTTTGAATTTGAAGACATCTCCGGTTCACCGGTGATCGAATGCGGCAGCGGCGCCGTGGGTGGTAACGGTTGGGTTGATGGCCGGATTCCGATCTACTATCGGCGATCGCTTGATCCCGTTCAGGGGTATAGGCAAACAGAGATGGCTCAGGCGATCAAGAATGCGATCGACAGCAGCACCTTGGTCTCCAACGACAGTACGATGGTCATCCAAACGTACATTGCCCCCAGTCGCTCACCCGGAGGTTTCACTCCCGGTCCAGATCCAGCGGTCTTTGTCGAGCACGTCAGTGGTATTGGATCAAGCCCTCCCGGCTCCGGAGTGCTCCGCATTCGCCGCGTGGGACATGCCTATCAGCCCCAACCGTTCGCGCGGGTTGTCAACAACACGATTTTTGGGAATGACGGAGACTTCTCCTTCTTCGCCGATCCAAGCCTCGAATCGAACGACACGCTGTTCAACGCCATCGATACACGGCAAGGTCGCCAACACAATCCCGAGTCCTTTACGGCATCGGCCACGATCGGCGATACGCAGAATTTCCGGGACGATGACTCCGTTGACGTCGACTTCTACCGATTTGAATTGGATGTCTCGGACCACGTAACGATCGATCTAGATGCGATCACGACTGGCAGCACGCTCAACCCCGTGTTGCGGCTGTTCAATTCGGTGGGTGAAGAGATTATGCGAAGCAGCGGCGACCCAGCGATGAACCTGGATCCGTCGATCGACTTCACGGCAGTTGTGCCGGGCACGTACTTCGTCGGCGTCAGTGGTGCCGGTAACGACAGCTACAGCCCGCTTAGCCTCGGCAGCCGGATCGGCGGCGCGAGCACTGGCGACTACAGCATTGAAGTCAACGTGCGGGCTCCACGTACCTATGTGATCACAGCGCAACACGGTGCGAGGAACGGCACCTTCGAAATCGAGGATGTCACAGGCACCATTCGCACCGTAACGGTAACCTCGACGGCGGCTGAAGAGTTCCCGATTCTAGCCGTGCGACTCGCCAACGCGATCAACGCGGCGACGGGTGGAACCAACATTCAGAATCTCCCCAACGGCCCGTTTGGCGTGGCCAACCCGCTGCAGCCTGTTCAGGCCGAAGCCTACGGTGAACGCTATGTCGTTGTGCGGAATGCCGCCCGTATGACCCAGACATCGGGCAACATGACGATCACTCCCGTCTCGGACAACGACCTAGATCAGCTCCGTCAGGAGCGGGGAATTCTCGTCTCCGAGCAGGCCACGCCGACCGTCTTGAACAACGTGTTGACGAACCTGCGTCGCGGTCTCGAACAAGTTTCATTCCATAGCGACAACCCTGGCCCCGCCGACGTCGGTCACTCCGTGCCTGGCGGGATGGTGGAAGGTGCCTCGGTCTACCAGCACAATAGTCTCAGTAACTCGAACATTCCCTTCAGCAGCGAGGACTTCCAAATCGCTTTGGGCGGTTTCGAATCGCTCTATGTCAACGCCGCTGACCACAACCTCTTCCCGGCCGATTTTGCCTTGTCGATCGATAGTTCGATCGATTCGTTGTCGGAACGGAGTGAATTCGGGCCGATCAAGGAAGCGCTTGGGATTTCGCTATCACCGATCCTGGCCCCGGACCGTGACGTAGTGGGCCAGCTGCGAGTGGACGACCCAGATGTCCAGACGCCCCTCGGCCAGGGTGCGAACGTGTTCAAGGACCGTGGCTCACTGGACCGCAGCGATTTTGTTGGACCATCCGCCTCGTTGGTTTTCCCGCAAGACAACGACGCAAACGATTTTGATCAGGACGGCGCGGTCTCGATCGTGCAATTGGACGAAGGCGTCTATTCCAACTTCACTATCCAAATCGTCGATGGCTTTAAAGCCGCCAATCCGTTTCCCGGTGTCGGCGTCGATGACGACACGCTTGATGGCCGCGTGCTTCCCATTGACGAAGATGGGATTCCGCTGCTCGTCAGAGGTCCTGCTTTGACGCTGTTCCGCGACGGTGTCTTCCTTCGCGAAGGGATCGATTACACGTTCCGCTACAATCAGACCAGCAACGAGGCGGTGTTGACGCCGTTGTCAGGTATTTGGCAAAGCGGGGTCTATGTGATTCGCGTGAACAATCGTGATCGCTTTGTGATCGACGCAGCCAGCGGCTCAGCAATTGACGATGGCGACGATTTTACGATCACCAACGCGATTGGCGAGACCGCGTCGATCGAGTTCGACAGCGGCTACACCGTTCGCATTACCCAAACCCTAGGCCTGCAAGTTCCGGCCATCGGTGCGGCCACTGGCGGTATTACGGATGGTCAGCGTTTCTCGATCACTCAAGACAATGGCGCGACAACCGTCGTTTTCGAGTTCGATCGTAACGGCAATGTGTTGCCAGACAATCGGCCCGTGCCGTTCGCCACTGCCGACAGTGCCTCCGCGCTGGCCGATAGCATCGTCGCCGCGATTCAGCAGGCGGTCATCGATGGTGATTTGAGCAGCCTACAGCCACGGAACCTCGGTAACGGCCTGGTGCATGTCGGCGCGACGACGGATCACGAAGTCGATACGACGTTTTCTCAATTAACGACGACGGTGACACAATCCCCATTCAGCTTGACCGTCCCCGCAAACGGTGGCTTGGGACTGACCGATGGCGAGACGTTCACGGTCAGCGATGGAACAATCACTGAGACATTCGAGTTTGACAACGACGGGATTCTCACCACAGTTCCCGGACCCGGCGTATGCTCATATTGCTCGATCCCGTATCTGGATCAGGATAGCTCCGATCAAATCGCCGGCCTAGTGGCGGGCGCGCTTGCCAGTGCACCGCTGGGTCTGAATCCGTTGAGTATTGGCGGCGGTGTGGTCCAGTTGGGCGCTGGTGCGAATCACTCGGTGGACGTGACACAAGGAAGCTTGACACGGCAGATGTCCATCGGCGGCATCAATGATGCAGAGCGTTTCACGATCACAAACGGCGTCGACACGGTGACCTTCGAGTTCGACAACGATGGTATCTTCATCGATTCGGATATGGACAACGTGCCAGACAACACGTTGCTGCCGTTTACCACCGCCAGTACGCACCTTGATCTGGCGGACCAAATGGTGGCCGCGATTACCAGTGCCGGCCTGGGGTTGGATCCGATTCATATAGGCGGTGGTATCGTAAATATTGGCGGTACGCCGCTGCATATCTTGACATCGACATTCGCACCCAGCTTGATCGTCACGGGAGATCCTGGCGTTCGCGCGACAACGACGCTGCACTTGCCGACGGCACCTGCCCTACAGGTGCCGCCCAACGGCGGAGCCGACATCGCCGATGCGGAGATGTTTGTTCTCGGCAACGGAAATCAAATCCGTTCCTTTGAATTTGACAGCGATGGTGTCTTTGTGGATGCCGACGGTGATCTGGCTCCGGACAACATTCTGATCACGTTCACCGGCACGGAAACCCGAACGGCAATGGCGGTTGCCGTCAGTACGGCCATCAGCCTGTCGGGCCTTGGATTCATGCCAATGCCAGTTGCAAACGGCGTGATTGACCTCGGCGCGCCTCCCACTGGCATGATCGGCCCCCTAACTAACACCAGCCTGACACGGGCCGACCGCGTTGGAACGTCACTGTTGGACGGAGATGTGTTCTCCATTGATGACGGCAGCAATACCGTGTTCTTCGAATTCGAGGATGCCTCGCTAGGCAACGGGGTGATCCCTGGGAACGAGTCGATCTTGTACACGCCCGGTAGCGACGTCGATACCGTGGCCGACACGATGGTGGCGGTCATTGCGTCCGCCGGCCTCAACTTGGCGCCCGTGAATCTAGGCGATGGTGCTGTCGAGCTGAACGACTCGCCAGGCCATCTGGTTGATGTGACGGCGAGTTCCCTCACGCAAAGTGGTGTGCCTGGTGGTGGTGTCTTGGTCAAGATCCGGTCGGATTTTTCTGACGCACAAGTGGCCGCCAGCATTGTTAAGTCCATCAACACGGCCAACACCACCCTGCCCTTCGAGAACGTCACTGCGCAGATCC
>JASLRF010000538.1 GCA_030744095.1 Pirellulaceae bacterium
GACAAGGGAGACCGGTTCGAAAGGTTGCGATGAAACCCGTTGTGAGAATCTCTTGCGAAGAGTGCGATTTGCCAGCAGCCGATGCATCATTGTCCACTGCACCTCGACGCCAGCGTGCGACGGGCCCGCGGTATTATCTGCGGCCAAAGGATGATGTCGTGGATGCGCCGTCGATTGGTCCCAAGACCGCCAAGCGGTTGGAAAAGGCCAGCATCGATACAGTGGCGGATCTGCTGGCTTGCGATCCGGAAGAAACCGTCGAGCAATTGAGGGTGCCGCATATGGACGCCGAGTTGATTCAAGAATGGCAGTCGCAAGCTCGATTGGTTTGTTGCGTTCCCAACTTGCGCGGCCGGGACGCGCAGATTCTCGTCGCTTGCGGTGTCACGGATCCTGACCAGTTGGGGGCAGCAAACTTGGACGAATTGCTCGCCCTAGCCCAGGAATTCGCGGTGTCTTCGGAGGGAAAGAGAGTTCTGCACTGGTCCGCTGTCCCGAATCGCGAAGAAGTTGAAGACTGGATCCAGTGGGCCGGTCAATCGCGGCAGCTGCCGCTGGCCGCGTAGAGGCTCATAGTGCTTGTTGCCTACGCACCGTCTATTCGCTGCGTCGCAAATTGACCGCCTGGGGCACATTGTTCTGGACGTACCAATTCTTCCAGGCAGTCTTGTTAAAGCCGAAGTTCACGCCGCGATGGATGCTTGTCAGCGCGTGCAGAACGGGTTCATTGCTGAATTCTTTTTCTTCAATCTTTGGGCCGCCGCCCGCACTTAGTCCTCCGCCTTGATCGGAAAATGTGGGGCTCAGACCGCCACTACCGCTACCCGTAAGCACCTTGTGTTCGGTGACCAACGCCTCAATCAGGGGCAGCGTGGCAGACTTCGCCTTCAGACGTGCCAATCCAATGGCCGCTCGGTGCACCATGACCCTCTCGGGGTCTTTGAGATGTCTTACGAACGACTCCGTGGCACGCTGCGAACCGACCCGGGTCACTTCGTCGAGACATGCTTCGCGAACCTTGCCATCGGGATCGTCCATGGCGTGCTTGACCAGCGAATCGATCGACACGGCGCTTGGCAAACGTCCCAACATATCAACATAAAGTAGTTTCAGTTGTCGAGGTTCCTTTTCGTAGTCCAATTGTTCGGCAAGTGCGATGGCGGCGCGAGGATCTCGGATTCCGCGGATCTCACGCTCGCCCTCGCCTGCTCTGTCGCGGCCCTTGATGATCCAGCTTCGCCACGTCTTGAGTTTCTTGCGCCATTCGATGGTGATCCGATCCGTAGCGTCGTTCGCTTTCAAGATCTCCATCTCTTGTGGTAGACGCCAGGCACCTCGGTCGCGCACGTAGCCCTGCTTGACCATCCATTCATCTTGGCGCATCCACTTTCCTTCGATCTGGCTGTAACCAAGCGCGTAGCGGGACTCTTTATGTTCGGGGTCTAGTCGTAGCACTTGCTCTAGATGAAAAACCCGTTGCTCTTCCATCTTGGCAAGTTTGCAGCGACGAGCCATGTCGAAGTGCGCCTCAGCCGTGTCAGGAAGCGTCTGGAGCCGCGCTTCGTAGCGGCTTTGCATATCGCTCTTGACGACAACCCGAGCAACTTGATCTTGAGCCAGCGTTAGTGTGGCACCCAGACCGGACTTCACGACGTAGTTAGCGCGTGGTCTCTGATCCGGGTTAAGCAGCTTGCCTTCGATGCGGCCACCATTGGACAGGTGAAAAACATCGCCCCAGGCCGATGGAGTGGCTGTCGTAAGAACTGCCGCCCAGGTCAGGCAAACGCCAAGCAACATTGTCTGGACTCGCGCAGCCATCGATCCACCATTCGATTGGGCGGTGTAGGCCACAGCCCTTCATGCCAACCAAGTCATCCGAAAACATTGGAACTGGAAGATTGCGTTCGGGAAACACTGCGAGAGATGCGGATCTTCCCTTGGTCCCAATGTCTCGTCTTGCTTACTCCAGTATACGTGTGATCGGTCAGTTTCGAGCCCAAAAACACGAAAAACCGGGCTAATCGCCGTAGCCGCAGTCGCGACACTCTGGGAGCGAACCAAAGCCGCTCGAATTCTGGCAGATCCGGTTCTGGCAGATCCGGAGGCCATCTCCAGAGCGTCGGACGATGCGGCATCAAAAAACCCCTTCCAACCGGCGGCTGGAAGGGGGCTCAACATTTGTGATCTCAGAGCGGTTCTCTGATCATGCTCAATACACGTCTTGGTCGCCACCGTGGCCTGCGTTGCCGTCGTCCTTGGGCTTCTCTGCGATCAAAGCGTCGCTGGTAAGCAACAGCGTGGAGACACTCGCCGCGTTGGCCAGCGCTGTGCGTGCGACCTTGGTGGGGTCAATCACACCCGCCTTGACCAGATCTTCGTAGACGTCGGTCAAGGCGTTGTAGCCAGTATTGCCTTTGGCGGCGGCGACTTTTTCGCAGACAATGCCACCATCCTGGCCGGCGTTTTCGGCAATATGGGTCAACGGAGCACGGCAGGCACGCAGTACAATGTCGTAGCCGATGGTCTGATCGGCACTCAGATCCTCGGCAGGTTTAACGGACTTCGAGGCTCGCAGAAAAGCCACGCCACCACCGGGTAGGATGCCTTCTTCGACGGCTGCTCGCGTGGCGTGCAGGGCGTCTTCGACACGGGCTTTCTTCTCTTTCATTTCACTTTCCGTTGCCGCGCCAACGTTGACCTTGGCGACGCCACCTGCCAGCTTTGCCAGCCGCTCTTCGAGCTTCTCGCGGTCGTAGTCGCTCGTCGAATTATCGATCTCGCGACGCAACTGATCGATCCGCGCCTTGATGTCGGCGGTCTTGCCGGCACCCTCGATGATCGTGGTGTTGTCTTTGTCGACAATCACTTTCTTGGCACGGCCCAGATCCGTGATCGGCATGTTTTCCAGCTTGATGCCCAGCGATTCAAAGATCGCCGTGCCACCCGTCAGAATAGCAATATCTTCCAGCATCGCTTTGCGACGGTCACCATAGCCTGGAGCCTTGACGGCGACGCATTGGAACGTGCCTCGCAAGCGGTTGATGACCAAAGTGGCCAACGCTTCGCCTTCAACATCCTCTGACACAATCAACAGCGGCTTGCTCTGTTGCATCACGGCCTCCAGCAACGGCACCAGATCCTTGACGCTCGTGACTTTCTTCTCGACGACCAGGATGTAAGCGTCCTCCAGGACGGCTTGCATCGTATTTGGGTCGGTCACGAAATAAGGCGACAGATAGCCACGGTCGAACTGCATACCTTCGACCCATTCGACTTCGGTCTGCAGGCTCTTGCCTTCATCAACCGTGATCACACCATCCTTGCCCACTTTGGACATCGCTTGGGACAGCAGTTCGCCGATTTCGCGGTCATTATTCGAGGCGATCGACGCCACGTTTGCCATCTCTGCCTGGTCTTTGATCTTGATCGACATCTTCTCCAGTTTGGCGGTAATGTCCGCCACGGCTTGCTCGATGCCTTGCTTCATATGGACAGGGTTGACGCCAGCCACGACGGCACGAAGGCCCTCGTTGAAAATCGATTCGGCCAAGATCGTGGCAGTGGTTGTTCCGTCGCCGGCCACGTCGCTGGTCTTGCTGGCGACTTCGCGCACCATACGGGCACCCATGTTTTCGAAGACGTCTTCCAGGTCGATCTCTTTGGCGACCGTGACACCGTCCTTGGTGACGGTGGGCGAGCCAAAGCTTTTCTGCAAGATGACGTTTCGTCCCTTGGGGCCGAGCGTGACTTTGACGGCACGAGCCAGTTTTGAAACGCCTTTGCGAATCGCTTCGCGGGCATCTTGGTCAAACGCAATTATCTTTGCCATGGTGTATGAACTCCTCGAGTTTCACTACGGAGTTGGCATTTCGCTCGCAATCGGCGAAACGCGATGTATTGTTAGTCTTCAATAACAGCCAGAATGTCATCTTCACGCATCAGTAGCAGTTCTTCGTCATCCACATTCAGCGTCTCGCCGCCGTAGCTGCTGAAAATCACTCGGTCACCGACTTTGACTTGAAGTTCGCCTCGCGAGCCATCATCCAAAAGTCGGCCGTTGCCAACGCTGATTACTTGGCCACGAGCCGGTTTGTCTTTTGCCGAATCGGGCAGCAAGATCCCACCGGCTGTCGTTTCTTCCGATTCCTCTCGCTTAATTACGACGCGATCGCCTAGTGGTTGCAGTTTGACCTTGGACTTCTTCTTCGTAGCAGTCGCCATCGGTGGTTCACCTCCCGGTTTTTCAAAATTCGTCTTATCGCAAGTAGCCGGGCCACGAATTATCGGGCGGCGGCTGTCATAATTGCGCATTCACAGCGGAAAGCCCTTCATAAGGCAATTCGCGCGCCAATCAGCTGGGCGTCTGACGCAAATCCAGCCGAGGACAAGATTTGGTGATTTCGAACAAATTCGGCTGGACGGTTTTCTGTTCACGAATGCGAGCTTGACGTCGATCTGTAGGAAAGTCGCTGCCATTTTGGCAGCAGCTACGGCTTTGACCCAGACGATCGATTCCAGCCTTTTGGTGGAATTTGAGGAAGGTCCGATCGCCGGAATGGCCAGCCATCCAAAGTGCAGAGGCGGACATCGCTTGCAGCGTCCAACATGATCCCGCCTGGCGGAACTTGGGAGGTATGTTGAGTTTGCCCGCCGGGCCGTACAAAATGGCACATCTTGAATACTGAAACTGTTGCGAATGAGTTGGACGATAAACGGGAGTAATAATGACAATTAAAGTTGTCTGCCAGTGCGGCGCGAGTTTCGGCGCGAAAGATGAACTGGCGGGTCGTAAGGTGGCCTGCCCTAAGTGCAAACAGCCGCTAGAGATCGGAGCTGCGCCTGCACCAACCCCCGCCGTTTCGGGTGCCATGTCTGATCTGTTAGACGAAGCGGGGTTTGACAATGTCCAGGGGCCACGCTGCCCAAAATGTTCGAAACCAATCCAGCCTGGTGCGTTGTTGTGTGTCAGCTGTGGATTCAACCTGCAGACGGGCGAAGAAATTGAGGGTGCTGAGGTTAAGGCTCAGGCTGAAAGAGGAGATAAGGGCGTCGCCAACAAGTTGCTCGACGGCGCGGCAACTCGAATTGCCCACGAGAAACTTGAAGACAAGAAGACTCGGGCCCAAGGTGCGCCCGTCTGGGTGTACTTCGTGGCCTTTGCCGGCGTGCTTGCCTTCGTCGCTTGTATGCTGCTGATGCCGCGCGATAGAGCCTTTCTCATCAACGGCAACGGCCTGATTATCTTTGGCGGTATCATCATTTCGATGTATGGAATTCGAATGGCCATCGCCGCCTTCATGGAAGACACGGTTTGCGGACTGTTGTGGCTGTTCGTGCCATTCTATCAGCTCTACTATTTGGCCACGCGATGGAGCCGCTTGAGCGGCTTTTTCATGCTTCAGCTCCTGGGCGTCGTTTTTATTTTCATTGGTTGGGGGATGGTTTATATTTCGCCCAACATGGCGATAAAAGAGGATCGTGAAGACGTGTACTTACCTCAGAGCGAACCGCCCGCCTCAGTGGCCTGTGTCGACTTCGAATTCAATCACTTGCCACTTGCAGGCCAGCAAGAGGATGACCGGACCCCAGGAATCGTGGCATGAAATTGGGCTTTGTTTCAGCGATTCTTCCTGACCAGACGTTGGAAGAGGTGGTGGCCTTCGCAGCGGACACTGGCTTCGCCTGTGTTGAGCTAATGTGTTGGCCGCCGGGTAAGGCCGAGCGGCGTTACGCAGGTGTCACGCATGTCAATGTCGTGGGCATGAGCGCAGACCAGGCTGACCAGATTCTGGCGACCGTGCGCGATGCGAACATCGAAATCAGCGGCCTTGGGTATTACCCCAATCCGCTGACGCCCGATACCAGCGAAGCACAGATCTACATCGATCATCTGAGCGCGATCATCCGCGCTGCACCGTTGCTGGGTGTGGAGACGGTAAACACGTTTGTCGGTCGGGACTGGACGAAGTCCGTCGATGCCAATTGGCCCCGATTATTGGAGGTTTGGCGACCCTTGATTGCCCTGGCCGAAGACCACGGCGTGCGCATCGGTATCGAGAATTGCCCGATGTCGTTTACCGAGGACGAATGGCCGGGCGGCAAGAACCTGGCGACCAGCCCCGCGATTTGGCGCCGCATGTTCGAGGATATTCCCAGTAAGAGTTTTGGCCTCAACTACGATCCGTCGCATATGATCTGGCAGCAGATGGATTACCTGTCGCCCATGCGTGAGTTTTCGGATCGGCTGTTTCACATCCATGCCAAGGACGTCCGCATTGACACGGATCAGTTGAACGACGTGGGAATCATGGCGCCGCCAAACGAATACCACACGCCAAAGTTGCCGGGGCTGGGCGATGTCGATTGGGGGCGACTCTTCTCCGTCTTGACCGACACGGGCTATGCGGGGCCGGTCTGTGTCGAGGTTGAAGACCGAGCCTACGAAGGTCGGTTGGAACGCCGTCACGCGTCATTGCGGCAGAGTCACGCGTTCCTCAGTAACTTCGTTGCCTGATGTCGCTCGGACAACCTCCCACCTAGCAGTGTTCGCTCTTTTATTGTCGTCTTTCGGACAGTAATTCCTCGAACGATCCCTAGTCATGCGTCGCTGCAGTGG
>JASLRF010000539.1 GCA_030744095.1 Pirellulaceae bacterium
ACGATCAGTGAATGCGTGTCGCCGATGGCTCGAATCATCATCTCGACCGGACTACGGTGCACCTTGATCTTCTGACGATCGATCAATAGCGCGTTCAAAGAGGCAGCGATGTGGCGCCGAAACGCACTCTTGTCCCAATAATCACGGGCCGCCACCGGACGGGTCAACGCCCGGATGTTCCGCGGCAAAGACGACCACAACACCAGCGCGTCCAAATGGCTGGTGTGGTTGGCAAAATAGACTCGCTGGCACGTATCGGGTTGGCAATCCAACCATCGGATACTCGCCCCCGCCATGAACTTGGCCACAAACGAAAGCAACGTAGCCGTCAATGTCAAACCAGCTGGCTTTTGCGTGACCACGGATTCGGGCCGTTCTGTGTCGAGAAACTTATGCACAACATTGTCGCTTGAGAATTCGTAAGGTGGCAGAGAAGCAAACTACTGCGAGCTGACGCTCAGTTGATCACCACCCGTTCGGTCGGTTGGTGGAGGCCTGCGTAAACAACAAGAATTACATGGATCAACGGTGTAGACGCACGCTTCATCCTATCTTGACCGCCGATCCAGTGGGAGTGGGAGTGGTCTATCGACGAACCATGGGAGGAACGGGGCCCGAGTGAGTTGCCGCCGATGGCATTACAGGTGAACATTTTTGGGAATAAATCTCTCCAATCAGATCCTGATAGCCAGCAATCATGGCATCCAACGACCATTTTTCTGAGACCAATTCTCGCCCAAACGACCCAATCTGCTGTGCCAAGGGTCGATTGCCGAGCAGTTCGGCCCAGTATCCAGCCAGTTCTTCCGCCGAGCCAGGCGAGGCCAGAAACCCTGTCACGCCCGGCAGCACGATTTCGGACACTGAGCCAACGTCCGTGGCCACGACGGGCAGCCCCATCGCCATGGCTTCCAGAATCGAGACCGGATTGGCTTCGATATGCGATGTCAGCGCAAAGATGTCCAGGGCGGCCAACAGCTCGGGGATGTCGGCTCGCGCGCCCAACAGATGGACACATTCAGACAGGTTCGCTTGCGCTACCGTACGCTCGATTTCTCCACGTTCTGGTCCATCGCCCACGATCAAGAACTGTGCGTTGGACATCTCTTCACGTAAGCGCGCTGCCGCCTGCAGGAACAGCGTGTGGTTTTTCTCCGCTCGCAGTGCAGCCACGATGCCGACGACCGGAGCCTCCGAGCCCAGGCCGAGCGCTTCACGCGATACGCGCCGCCAGCCGGGTCGATTACAGAAGCGATTCACATCAATGCCGTTTGGGATGACGCGAACCAGCCGGGCGGGGAATCTCTCGACGTTCGTCAGATAGTCGCCATGCTGAGCCGCAACGCCAACAAATGCGTCGGTGATGGGAGTAAGCAGGCGGTTCAATCGACCGATTGTGTCGGGCCATCCAGTCGAATGCAACGCACTCAGGATGACCGGCACGCCTTCCAGCCAAGCGGCCAGACGCCCCCAGAACATCTTGTCGCCAGCGCCTACCGTAATCACAGCGTCGATCCGTCGCTCGCGAATCAGCGTACGCAATCGCGACAAGACGCGGACATCAAGCTTGCTCGACAACAGATGACTGTGAACGGGAACTTCATCGGCTAACAGTTCTCCCAGTGGCCCTCTCGCTTTCAAACAACAGACTTCCGCCGAGAAACGTGCGGAGTCCAAGCCACGTATTAGGTTGACTAGCAAGGTCTCCGCACCGCCAACCGGCATACTCGTGATCACAAACATCACGCGCAATGGGCCGCGATCGCCTAGCGGAATCTGTTCTCGTCTGTGTTTCATGAATTACGCCTGTGGTGTTGCTTGCCGTGAACGATCGGACCGACCGTGCCATCGTGCGGATAGGGACGAAACCAATTCCACCAAAGACTCCTGTTCGTGGTCAGTTGCGAGCCAACGTTCGCGCCAACCCAAAGCTAGGACAATCGCAACAATGGCCAGCGCCGGGAGACCTCCAAGCGGCAAGCTGAGCGGTAGTGCGGTGGCCACGAGCGTGCTGGTCTGCCATCGCATGCCAGCGAGTGAACTCATCCAAAAAACCAGTACCAAGGCCGCCACGTTGGCAATGATCGTCGCCACGACGACACCGATCAAACCAAACTGGGGCGCCAGCAGGTAGTTCATTCCCACGTTTATCGTCAGCCCGCAGACCAATGCCAGGCTGACGAGTTTGGCTTTTTCGGCACACAACAGGTAATTCATGGCGATGCAGCCGATTCCGTAGCATGTGCAATAGGCGAGTGTCCCCGGCAGCACCGCCAGACCGGCGTCATACTTGCCACGCAGCGCCCACGTAAACAGAACAGGCGACGCAATCAGGCAGCCGGCAGCCCCGACGGTGAACGTGATCGCCGCCAGCTTGGTGAACGTATTCAATCGCCGTCGTGCGGAATCGCGGTTGCCTGCCTCCCAGTCTCGAGTGAGATGAGGCAAAAGGCTCCCTGCGAGCATCGTTGCCACGGAAATGAGCAGCATGGGGATGACGCGGCTGGAATAATATTGCCCCACCAGGGAGTCCGCGGCAATCGCCGGCAATCCCGAAAAATATTTCAACATGAACTGATCCGCAACTTCAAAACAATTCGAGATCAGATTGCCTGTCCAAATCCATCCGGCAAACGGTAGTAGTACGCTCCACAAGGCCTGTTGAGGCAACGGCGCTGCATCGGGCGGCAGGCAGCGCCAATACCACACCACGACTACCATGCCAAACAGAGCGGCCAGCAGCGCGCCGCCGGCGTACGCCATCATGACCGCCTCTTCGCGTAGCGGCGTCCAGGATAGCAAGAGGATTCCAAATACCGCGAATCCCAAACTCGAAGCCAATTGCATCGTCGAGGCAAATCGTACCAAGCGTAAAGACGTCAGCAGTTCGACCAGAAAATTGAATGTCGTGACGAGAATGAGCGTCGTGACAAGCATGTGAACAAGATCAACGCGACTGGCATCTCCAAACACGACGTGGGCAATTACGTCGGCACGGAGACGCATTCCGAGGTAGCAAGCCGTGGCAGCAATCACGCAGACAACTCCGGTTCGCCACAAGAACGGACGTAACTGGCCTCGTTGACGGTAACGTTCGACATACCGGCCGAAGGACCCTGGCAAACCTAAGACGATCAGAGGTGCCATCAGCAGCAAGAAGTTGTAAGCCAGAGACCACCGTCCCAGTTCGTCATCCTCCAGAACGCGACAAAACCACACATTGCGGACCAATCCCACACTTCGCTGCAACACCGTAAGGAAGATCAGCATGGTCACGCCCGCCACGACTGAGTCTCCGCGCAGCCACCGTGAAGTCGTGGGTTCCGCATGATCACGTTGCTGCAAGCTGGAATTCATGGAATCTCGTGAAGTAGAACGTTCTGGTACGGAGCCGAGGCGAAAACCACCGTTGTCTAACCAAGGTGTCGCTTCCGAGTTCTCGCCCCGGCTCCTCACCAGAACATCACAGTGCTCCCACTGGTTGGGAGACGCCTTGTCTTTCGTCAGCCACAAACCGCCGAACCATGGCCAACTTGCGCGGATCAACTGTCAACCAGTTCTTCAAACGGATTATGTCGGGATCGGCGTGAATGCGCTGCAAATGAAACGCGTCATCGCCGGGAAAGTTGTAGCCGCCATACGCCGAACAGACAGCTGCGAAACCAGTTTCGCGAGCCATTGCGAAGGCTGGCCCGCTCAGGTTTTGGTGCAGGCCGTATGGAAAAGAGAAATAGCGAATGGGGCACTGCAAGGCGTCTTCGAGTTCATTGCGGCAGACCGCCATCTCGTCGAACAGGATAGCAGAGTCTTGGATCGCTCCCAGATCCGAGTGAGTCCGCGTGTGGGCACCGATTTCCACACCGGCATCGATCAACTCTCGCAATTGCTCAACCGTGTTGGCCGGCAACGGTCGACCGTCGGCTACGTCATGTGGAAACGGCCTGCCTTCGAGAATGTGTTGCGACGCAACAAAATATGTCACCGGGATCCGTTGTTCCAACAGCAGCGGCAACGCTCGCTCGCAGTTCTCCGCGTAGCCGTCGTCGAACGTAATGGCCACCGCGGAACGATCGTTCTGCCCGATGGCCACGCGCCGCTGCGCTTCTTCCAGTGAAACCAAATCAAAGTTGTGGCGCAACCAACGCATCTGGTGCGCAAACGTTGCGAACGGCATACTCCATCCATTGGCGCCGTGATCGGCGATGCGATGGTAAAACAGGATCATGACCGGCGCGCGGCCGGCATTGGCCGCCATGGCATTGCGGCACCATCGCCACGGCAACGAACTGCAGTAATACGCGCTCAGCAGTAATCGCGAGAGGTTCGACGAAATTCCACTCATGTCAACTCCCTCCGCTCAGTGGACGCCTGTGAGTGTGAGACCCTGCTTGATCCACCCCTTCATCGTCTGTCCGGCAAACCACGCTTGGTTACGCAGTCGAGGCCCCAACCGATCAGCCGCGACGCGGATGTGCTCGGTTCTCATAGGGCGAGCACCCCAAGTCGCCTTGTACGATTCATCGCCGCGCAGGAAATCCAGATATTGGCAGCCGGCTTGGATCGCATCGCGAATGATCCTGCTCATGGTGGCGTGCCCCGGGGATTCCTTGAGCGCTCGGGGGTCCAGACCGCCTTGGTAGACGTACCGCGCCGCAGCAGACGATAGAAAGAACTCGATCGCAACCGGTTGTCCCTCTATTTCCAGACAACTGATACCGAGCATCTGAGCGGCAAACAAGTCAGCGGCACTGTCGTGGAGAAAACTGTCGAACTGCCGTGAAGCGAAGCAACCTGGTTCGCCCAAGCTGGTCCAGCGAAGTTGATGCAAGTCGACGAAGACACGCATTCGCTCCTCAAGTTCAGTGGATTTGTCAAGATTCCGAATCACGCCTCGACCGCTGTCAAACAACTGACGCGACACCTTACGGATCTTCTTTGCATGCGCCTTCTTAAGTCCGCTGGTGAACTCATCCCACGATGAGGGCAAGGCGAGTCGCCAACAATTCAGTGCGGGACAGCGGTTGGAAGTGCAGCCGTTGATCTGCAGCGCGGATAGCAGTATTTCAATGTTGGCGTCGCCGACCAAAACGGCTTCGAGGTCGAGCAGATCCCATTGATCTTCCGATTCGACATGCCCTCTGGTGGCACGGACAAGCCATTCGGCAATTGCTGTCGAGACGGCACGGGCATGTTCCGTTGTTGCCAAGATCGTCAGATAGTCAGTACAAACCTCTCCCGATCCAAGGAACTGAATGACGAGACCATCATTTCCGCGGGTCTCGATGAACCATGGCGCGACACCGACCAAGACTCCGCCGTCGTCATGCACTGCCAGCGTGTAGAGCTTCTTTCCATCCCCATAGTGTTTCCACCAATTGAACAGCCATTGCCAGGTTCGAAACGGCATCCCATGGGCAAGAAAATTCCAGTTGGGCTTCAGCCGCTCAAGGTCTTCGGTGGTTGCAATGCGGGTAACGTGCATGATCGCGTGAATTGGTTCAAGTGCGATTTCGAACACCAAAAAGTCTCGTGATCTGTCGGAAAGATCGCGACGGGGCGTCACGGTAGACTCCGCTTAAACTGTCGGTCAAAAACGACGGGAAGCAAGCGGTGTGCCGGCACATTGCAGAAAGAACTCGCATTGCCTGGCTGCCCATGACGAACGACCAAATTCGTTGGAAGACGCGCCTCTCCAGCAAGCAATCTGCACTACTCTGCTCCCTCTCCCTCTATATCTGACGAACGGCGATGTTGCCAAAAAGCAACACCTCCGACGGCAGCGCCTGTTTCACGTACTCCATCAATTCGGATCCTGACGCCAGTTCGTATGCCTGGCAGCCATCGGTGACGTAGATTTCACACAGAGCAGTTAGCATTGATCATGGTCGCAATCCTCTTTATCGGCGGAATCGTCGCGTTGGTCTGGAGCGTCTTGGCGCTGCGGCACGGCGGTATGTTGACGGGTTGCCTGGCAGTCATCTTCGTGGGAAGCTGTTTCGGCCATGCGTTCTTTCACGTGTCCGTCGGCCCATTGCCCATTACGTTTGACCGCCTAATGCTGGCGGGGCTGCTGGTGGTGTTCGCTGTCAGCTACCGTACGTCCTTGGTTGACGCCAAACCTCTGGCACTGGCGGACTGGGCTCTCGGTTCTCTGTTGCTTGTGCTAACAATCAGCACATTGACACACGACTGGCAAATTGACGGGTCACAGCCAGCAGCCACACTGTTGTTTTTTTATGGCCTGCCAATGGCGATCTACTGGTTGGCCCGCCAAGCCCAACTCGATCGGCACCACTTGCATCTCTTGCTCGGCTTCTTTGCCGTTTTCGGGTTGTACCTCGCCTGCACAGCGATTGCCGAAAAGCAGCAGATCTGGAGTCTGGTGTTTCCGCGTTACATTGCCTCGCTGGACCACGAAGAGTTTTTTGGTCGAGGTCGGGGTCCCTTTTTGAATCCTATCGGTTGCGGCCTGTATATGACGTGTGGACTGGTATCTTGGCTCTTCGCCTGGCCGCACCTTCAGCGATTCGGTCGTGCCGCAATTCTGGCCTCAGCTGCTGTCATCGTCGTCGGTATCTATTGCACCCTGACCCGTAGTGTCTGGCTGGGCATGGGACTCGGCATCGTTTTGGTCACAGGATTAAGCGTTCCAAAGAGTTGGCGCGTGCCTCTGTTCGTTTCGTTGGCAATTGCGGGAACCAGCCTGCTGGCGATCATGGGAAGCAGCCTGTCGTCCTTCAAACGCGACAAACATGTCAGCGTGCACGAGATGAGAGAGTCCACGAAGCTCCGTCCAATCTTGGCAACGGTGGCTTGGCGAATGTTTCAAGACCGTCCGTTCTTGGGGCATGGGTTTGGACAATACAAACAGATCGATATGGACTATTTGCGCGACCCAACTTCGAACTTGCCCCTGGAGAAAGCCAGGCCCTACGTACAGCACAATGTCTTCCTGGCACTTTTGACCGAGACTGGCCTGGTTGGCCTGGCCCTGTACTTAACGGTGATGGGATTGTGGACGCGCAGTGCCTGGCAGGTCTGGTCGTGCTCGCGACGCAGCTTGGCTGAACGTCAGATGGGCCTGCTAATGTTAGTCATCCTTGCCTCGCACGT
>JASLRF010000540.1 GCA_030744095.1 Pirellulaceae bacterium
TCGGCGTGCTGGGCCACGAGGTTGGTTGATTCACCGATATCTTTGCTTAGATCGTACAATTCGACCCTGTCCATTTTCACGATCATTTTCCAACTGCCATCCCGCATGGCGGTTCCAAGTTTGGGTTCATAGCCAAAATAGACGCGACGGGTCTTCAGGTCGTCACCGCTGAGTAACAGGCCACGAATACTGCGTCCATCAAGATGGCGTTCGGTCGGAATGTCGATGCCCGCCAATTCTGTGAACGTGGGCAGGAGGTCCATTCCGAGGGCTAGTTGATCCGATTTCGAGCCGGCTTTGATCTTGCCGGGCCACCAGGCGATTGCAGGAACGCGATGCCCGCCCTCGTAGTGGCTGAATTTTCCGCCACGAAACGGTCGGTTCGAGCCGGCACCGATCGCGCCGTTGTCAGACAGGAAGAACACGAATGTGCGCTCGGCCATGTCGGTACTTCTTATAGTGTCAAGAATCTGACCAATGCCTTTGTCCATTTCTTCGAGCATGATCTTGTACTTGGGTCGAATTCGATCGCGGCTCCACCGTTCGGATTTCGGGACGGGTTTGCGATTCTCTGGCGTGTCGTCCGGCGTTTGGAACGGCAAGTGAACGGCCTCGTGCGCAACGAGCATGAAGAACGGATGCGTCGTGTTCTTTTCGATGAACTGCACGGCATTCTGGGAAATCAGGTGTGTCGAGTATCCCGGCTGATCTTCCTTCTCGAGTCCGTTATGCCAGGAGTTCCTGTGGACGTGATAGTCGATGTACCCAGAGAGGTAGCCACGGAATTCATCGAATCCGTGATGAATTGGATTGAATTCCTGCTCCACGCCCAGGTGCCATTTACCGAACAATGCGGTTCTATAACCACCTTGTTTCAGCAGACGCGGGATCGTCAGCTCACTCGGATGAAGTCCAGGTGTGTCCAGGTGACGCGCGACGACGTCCACGATTCCGACTCGCTGCTGGTAACGCCCGGTAAGGAGTCCGGCTCGTGTCGGGCTGCACACGGAACTGTTGCTATGAAAGTCGATAAAGGTCAGACCTTCGGCAGCCATTCGTTCCAAGTGTGGTGTCTTCACCCAACCGTCGTACACGCTGGTGTCACCATAGCCCAAGTCGTCCGCCACGATCAAAATGATGTTCGGTCGCGGGTTCGAATCGGCACATCGGCCATTGATGGTAACAAGTTGTGACAGAGATGTTACCAGGACCAAAACGATCAGGGCAGTTATTCTGTGTCGTAAATGACGCTTCATTACAATGCGGTGACGCAACGTCTTCGTTGCTGGGGAGTTGAAGTGCATCGTGACCCATTCATTTGGAGCCTGGTCGTTCGGCGGGGCTTGCAGTGGAATCTGCAGTTGGCACACCAACATCATCTTCCCTGCCGATTCAGCAGTCAACTGTTCTGATCATCGCGGCGATGATTACCTGTTTTACGCGGAAATCAGCCGGCTGTCAGCTGCTCGCGGATCCAGCGGGAGACACTGCTGTACAGATGTTGGAATATAGAAGCGTTGCAGGGGCGGTAGGACCCGCTGCCGGTCTGACCCGCGTGGAGTTGGCAGCTGGTGGACGGACTCAAGGCAACCACGGCTGTGAAACGAGGAGTGAGAAACTCGAAGGCGTCCGCAGTCGATTCGTCGGGCTTCTTGCCTGTGGGCTTGACGGGCAACGAGCCGCCATTGATGGTAGTCAAGGCTGGGTATGTGGGTTCGAGTGTTGCGCGGGGAATGACCTTTTCAAGACGAGCCTGCCACGGCGGTTGGCGTGGAATGTCAATGCGGACAGGTTGCCCCACGCGTTGAGTGAAGACATCGAGGTCGTCTTGTGAAATCGAGAGACGAAGTTCCTTCTGTGATTGATTACCAAGCGACATGATATCGTCACCTTCTTTCAGGTACGTACCCAGGAGCAACGTGAGATTGCGACGAACTATCGTTCCCCCTCGCGGGGCGCGAACTGTGAGCTTTTCGACTTGGGCACGTCTTTCGGCAAGCTGCTTCTGGAGCGATTCGCGGTTTTTTGTTTCAGCTTGTTGCGCCGCCCTTTCGCCTTTCTGTTCGTGATGGCGGCCGCGGATTTCGGATTGGTCGATCTGTATTTCCAGGTCTGCGACGTCGCGGACCAATTCGCGATTCTCCAACAAGGCTAACAATTGGCCCTTTTCGACTTCTTCGCCGCTCTGAACACGAATTTCCCGGACGAAACCGGCGCTTGCAGCGCGGACGACAGTGTGCGGCGAGAATTCGACGACCGCCGGTGCTTCCCGTGCGCCGGGCCACGGTACAAAGCCGAAGACGGCCACACAGATGGCCACGAGCGAACCGTTAACAAGTAGAAATCGCAGGCGACGTGGCTGTTCGCCTGTCTTGCCCCAGACGAAGTATTTCGCAAACGTCCACACTGGCAGGCCGAGCCACATGATAGCTGCGAGGCAGGCCAGTACGACACCCGCCCCTTGAAACAGTGTTACCGCCGTGATGGTCATGGTCACACAGATCATGGCTCGCCAGGCGAGTGACGCCCAACCGTAGACACGAATGAACGCCCCGTGTCCGCGTGACCAGGCAGGCAGTGTCCCCGGAACGCCCAATAGGTAACGCCGCGCCCAATAACGCACGTATTGCTGACCGCTGACGTACAGGTTCGGCATGGCCAATGCATCCGAGAGGATGTAGTACCCATCGAATTTCATCAGCGGATTGGCATTGAACACCAGCGTCGTAAGGCCCGCCATGACAATCGTGTTGAAGCACAGGTTGTTGAGCCAGTCGCTGTTGGTGTTGCTCCAAA
The DNA here is from genome assembly GCA_030744095.1 of Pirellulaceae bacterium. Next base: position 2,797 of record JASLRF010000540.1, read on the forward strand.
CGATGGCCGCGATGCCAGCGATCGCTAGTTCAACGTACATACCTGCCGCTGCAACGTTAATGCGGTGGCGGCGCGAGCGAAACCGCCAACTCGAAGTAACGTCGACGTACGCCAGCGGCGCGAACAGAATGAACATGATCCCCGTCTCGCGCACGGTGCCACCATAGCGCTTGCAAACCACCCCGTGTGACGTCTCGTGAACGACTTTCAACATGACCCAGCAGGCGCCCAGCCACAGCCAATTGTCCGCGGAAAAGATGCCTCGTGACGAGACCATGAAGCGATTCCAGTCCGCGAAGATGTTGTAGCCGCCAACGGTCAACAACACCAACCAGCAGGTCACCGCCCACGGCGAGTAGAGCCAACTGAGCCACGGTGCCAATGTCGCGAAGGCACGGTCGGGCCCAAACAGCGGCAACCGGAACACAAGCGGATTGGCACGGGCCAGTGCCTGACGTTGTGCCGTGCGGTCGGCGCTGCACGCCAGTCGTACGGCCAGCGCTGATTGCGCCGTGTGTGCGAGGTCCGATTCGACCAACCAGCGGCACAGACCCGCGGTATCATGCTCGGTCAATCGGTGATGAGGCAGGACTGAAGAAAGATGACTGAGGGCTTCAAGAATTGACGTGCGACCGTCCAACAGCGAGACGAAAGTATATTCCGTGTGACCGAGCCGAAAAAACCGCGAGTTAAGCGGGTCTTCGACTATGTAGTATGGCTGAACACCCGCTGTCTGCGGCGTGAAGATAAGATCGCCGCGCAATGCGAGACGCGTCGATCCGAGTTCACGGACGGATTGGTCAGGTTGGTCGTTCATGAGTCACAATCGCCCGTCGTCGTTCGACACCGATAGGCATCTCGGGATCGAACGCGTCGACCAAGCGACCCACCAATTCTGTTTACCAAAGGAGTTTCTTCGTCAAGTATTCCCACGGCTTGTGGAACAGGATCCAGCCGAGTGGGCGTCGCAGCGTTTTCACCTTCGCGCGGCCTTTCATTCCGGGTCGTAGATGACTGTCTGTATTGTCTAGCTCTGCTTCAACGATGAAGACGTTGTCCTCGTCTCGGATCTCGGAACGTGGTTGCACTCTTGTTACAACGACTTGCCACGTTTGGCCAGGATAAGCGTCCAGCCGCACGTTGACGGTCTGTCCGATGTCAACGTGCGAGACCTCGTCGTCGGGCAGTGCCACTTCCACGATCATCTTTTCCAGCGGAGCGATCTCGAACAATGTTTGTCCGATGGTAAGGGGTGCACCTTCGGCACGTTCCAAGTCGCCGCTCGCAACGATGCCGGCGATGGGACTCTTGATTTCCAGGTTCTCTGCACGGTGGTCCAGAAGTTGCAATTCCAACTCCAGTCGCTCCGATTCGAGTTTCGCAATCTGTTGTTCCGCGTAGCTGTGCGACGCCTGAGCCACATCCCGTTTCTTGATAGCCTGGTTGAGATCTGCCACGACACTTGCCCTCTGCCAGCGGATTTCGCGGCCATCCATACGCGCCAGCATATCGCCCGCCCGCACCACATCTCCGGGCTTGACCAGCGATTTCTCTAGAGTGCCTTCAAAGGGCGCGACGACGTACCGTCGCGTTACCGGTTCAATTTGGCAATCGCTGGAGATTCTGTACGGTAGCGGAATCAACATCACCGCCACCACAAGCGTGATTGCGGCCAGGGCAACCTTGCCTTTCCACGTTTGCCAGATTCGTGCCGCGGTGCGAGCCAGTTGTGCGAGCCAGCCACCTTCTAGACGCTGTACCACGGCGAGCGATGTGGCGAGCGAAGACTCAGCAGTTTGCAGGAATCGCTCGGCAGCGGTCAACGATTCAGCGACATCGGCAAGCACAATCAACGCGCCGACCGCATTGCCATCATTGTTGCGCAGTGGCACGCTAACGGCGGCTTGTGTGTCCTCGAGGGCACAGAGGCGTCTGTGGGCCAGTGCCGGGTGCCGGTACGCGTCGTTTATCGACGGCCACCTGGTGACAGCATCGTGTAACACGGCTTCGTCCATTGCCGACTCGAATGCGCGGACCGTTTGTGACTGCTTGTCGAATCGCGCCACACCGGAAATCGCAGCCAGCCGGCAACGTCCCTTTCCACCTGGTCGCAAACCGACTGCTACGCGCTTGCATTTCAAATACTCTTTAAGCTCTCCGACCAACGAATAGCAGGCTTGTCGCAGGCTCGTCGCGGGAGTTACCTGATCCAGCAATTCGACCAACGCCGCCGAGTCGCGCGCGTTGGAGTCAAGTTCGCGGCCACCCGTCATAACGTGCCACAACATGATGTGACTGACTACCATCTGCACGAGCATCATGTCGTGTGGGGTAGAATTGTTCTCTGAGAAGACGACTCCAATCGCTTCGGGATCACTGCCACGCAGTGGAATCGGTGCCGCGACGATCATGCGAGGCGGAGTTGCCCAGCGTCGCACATCCAGTTCTCCCGTTCGACAAGCTGTATGGCAGGCGGATGTCAGTTGTTGGTAGAAACGATCGTCGTGGTCATCGGCTGCGGTGTGGTCGAGTTGTATCGCGTCGGCCAGTTGGTCTTGCTCGTCACGTTCGCAGTAGAAGACTTCCAGTGGTTGAGCGAAGGCACTCATCCATTCAGCAAGACCTTGGAGCAGTTCGGCCTTTGTCGGCCCGGATGAGGCCAACCGAAGCATCTCGCGCTGAATCCGCCGTAGTAGGTCGGTGTTGTCCGGTGTCGCGTCGATGACCGGCGAGGCATTATCATTGAGCGTGATATCGACCATCGTGAGTCAATTCTCCAAACGCATCTTGCAGCGCTCACCACTGCGGAAACGATTTTTAGCATTCTCGATGCGCAATTTCACGAGCACCAATCCACTCTCCGCGTTGGTAACCGGCGAGATGAACTCAACCACGCCCGTCGTTCGCAGGACCCCGCTGAACCGAATCTTGATTTCTTGATCCAACTGCAGTTTCGCGGCCTGCGCGCTTGTCAACGTGAAGTTGGCCAGCAGTTGATCGAGCTGTACGAGCATCAGTAGATCTGGACTGTTTGGTGCGACAAACTCGCCTACGTCCTTGTGCATTTCCGTGATCACACCGGTAATCGGCGCGCGAACCGTACGTCGCGCGATCTGCGTTTTTGTCTTTTCGTATTCGAGCCGCCTGGTTACCAGGTCCTCTTGCGCCGTACGCAGGTTAGCTTCGGCCACGGTGACTTCAGCCGCAGCCCGATCGACCTCCTCCTGCCGTGCATGTCCTTGAATCCGCAGCGGCTCTAATTTCTCCAGCCGCTCCCTCCGCATCTGCAAGTCGGCGCGTGCTGCGTCGAGCCGGCCTTCGGCTTGCATACTCTGCTCGGCGATGGCCAGCAGCGTTTTGTGTACAGAGCAATTGAGCCGCGCCAGCGGCTGACCGGCCTCGACAGTATGACCATCGCGCACGAAGACCTCCTCAATCGTCCCTGTCTCGTCAGCCGCAACTTTGATCGTACGATACGGTTCGGTAAATCCTTCCAACTCGAAGGCTATTGCCGGCGGCGACGCAGACGAACCGGCGACCATCAGGCCACACGCGATCGCGGCGCGCAATGCGAGCCTCATTCTCGCTTGCAATAGCCACTCTTTCATCGCCAATCTCACGTTGGAAATTCGAACGGAGTCCTGCCACTCCGCCCCACGGTGACATAACACAACGGTATATCTGCGCAATATTGCTTGGAAAAGTTTAGGTTACGGCTAACCGCGTAGTGGAAAATCGACCCGCGAAGCAGGGGCCAGGAAGGCGGTCTAACCGCTACAGGCGTCACAGAAGAGCGCCTATGTCAGGTCCCGCAGGACGCTCTCCAACCAGTCGTCATGAGCGAACAACTGGCGCCGCTGGTAGGCCCTCGTGCCTTCGACACGATGTTGCAGCGCTGCGACGTCGTGTTCGAGTTCCATTTGGCATTGGCCGTGGGTGTCGGCCAGGCGCTGAATGCGGGCCGACAGGGATGGCGCATAACGCGCGAAAAGTTCATCGTCGGATGATGCGAACCGCTGACACGAACCGGGGTCGCCTTGGCGGGCGGCGCGGCCGAATAGCTGGCGATCAACACGTGTAGATTCCTGCGGCTCGGTGGCGACAACGTGCAATCCCCCCAGCTCGCGCACGCCCTGCCGTGCCCGAAATGAATCGCCGAGCCGCGGCTTGCAACGCGAAATCAGAGCCACCTGATCGCGGAGGTAGTCAAAGCCGAACTCGTAGCCCGGGCCGTAAGTGATGTCGCTGGCGTAGGCGTTTCGCTTGGCGTCGGGGGGAATATCGGCTTCGATCAAGCCAACCGATAATCCTAGCAATCGATAGACAGGCGCAATCTGTTCAAAATCGCGCTTGGCAAGGTACGCGTTGACGGTCATTACGTGCACGCCGTCGCCTGCCAGCGCGTGTAAGTAAGCTGGCAGCAGCGCCGCGAAAGTCTTGCCCTCACCAGTCTGCATCTCGGCGATTGTGCCGCGGGCCAGCGCTAACCCGCTTAGGAGTTGCACATCGTAAAGGTCGATCGCCAACACACGCTGCGCGGCTGTGAAGACGACTGCGAAAGCCGGTTCCAGAATATCCCTGCCAGTGACCACTTCCCCGTCTTTCACACGACGTTGCAGATCGAAAGTT
>JASLRF010000541.1 GCA_030744095.1 Pirellulaceae bacterium
CACCGGCCATTGCCGGAATTGATTGCGTAGGGGCAGTTTCAAGACCGGTTCTCACCATAGGGTGGCTGCTATTTCGTGACCGACCCATCATCGCCGTCACAACATCGCTGCTGCCAAGTCATGATGAAACGCCAAGATCCCGAGAACGGCGTTCATTTGACGCTCGGTGAACCAGCAGTTCTTCCCTGGCGATCCGACAATCTCACCAAATCGCTGCCTTCGACGATCATCACTTCCTGGTTCGGTGACAATTGCTCAAACACCTGGACCTCTCCGGCAGGCCAGCGAATGGTGAGACGCGCGACGGATTCCGCAGCCCCGAGTCCAAACACGAGTTGCCGTTGGTTACTGACCAGATATCCATCACCTCCGATGATCTGTCGCGTCCATGATCGTCCACCAGCTTCGACGGTGACCGTCGCACCGATCGCGTCTCGGCTGCTCAACACTCCGCGCAGTTGTACAGCCAAGAAATTGCCCGTACCGGGCGTCGTGTTGGTAAGTAGTGCAGCGGGCGCGTCCAGATGGGTAATGCACACATCCTCCCGGCCATCTCGGTTCCAATCCAATGTCGCGAGAGCCCTGCCGAAATAACGATTTTGAAAATAAGGTCCCAGGCCTTCAGATATCAGTTCCACGAATTGTCCGTCACCCGTGTTTTGCGAATACTGTGGTGGCATCCGATCCGGATCGCCGTGGGCGAATGTAAGATCAATATGTCCATTGGTGATGATAAGGTCAGGCCAGCCATCTAACTCGCCATCGATGAACTGTGTACCAAAACCCAACATATGGAATCCGGAATCACGCAGGTTCGCTTTGCGCGTTGAATCCGTAAAACTGTGACCGGCGGTTTGCGAATAGAGCACGTTCGATTCACCGTAAAAGTTGGTCACGAACAGATCCAGCAAACCATCGGCGTTTGCGTCGCCGGCAGCCACTCCCATACATGCTTGTAGGTTGCCGACTTCGTCGAAGCCCAAACCGGAAACGATGGCTTGCTCCTTGAACGCTAAGGGGAGTCCGGGCTCGGCCGTTTCATTACGGAAATAGAAATTCGCTGACGTGTCGTTGGCAACAAAGATGTTCAACCGTCCACTGCGCTCGAAATCGGCTGCCACCACGCCCAGACCCTTTCCATCGACGGCCACCACCCCACTTTGCAGCGTCACGTTGTCGAAACGACCATCGCCCCGGTTGTGATACAGCTGGTCCTGGTCAGCCGTCAGCAACGTCGGAGCGCACGTTCGCGGCTGACCTTCGTGTTTGCATTTGAGCTTGAGTACTTCGTCCTTGAGGGCATAATTGACAGCGTAGATCTCGAGCAAGGCGTCACCGTCCAAGTCTGCCATCATGCAACTTGTGGTCCAACGATCGCCGCCAACTCCCGCTTGCTCGGTCACGTCGATGAAGTGACCGTCACCCATGTTTTCAAAAAGGCGATTACCGCCGAAGTTCGCGACGTACAGATCGGGAAAGCCATCGCTGTTGTAGTCGCCCACGGCAACGCCTTGCCCATAATCCGCATCGTCCAAAACGGTCGATGCGGTGACATCCTTGAATCGTCCGTTGCCGAGATTTCGATACAAACGGTTTGTGTAGTGAGTTTGACCGGCGTGGATAGGAAAAGGTCCACTCTGAACAAAATACAGATCCGGCCAGCCATCTTGGTCATAGTCGATCACTGCCACACCACCGCCGGTGGCCTGGAGGATATGAACGAGACCAACCGTTGCAGTTGTTCCGTTGAAATAGTCGAAGTCAATTCCAACATCAGGGGCCATGTCGGCGAAATGTACTTTGCCAACGATCGGTGACATCGATTGGCGTTTGCTCGTCTTACCAACAAAGTTGGACCAAATGGGCAGTGGGAAATGACTTCGATCGACACTCGCCAACAGCTGCGATGATGGTAACGCCAATTCGTCGCCAGACGGAAGATGATTGACTAGCTGCAGTTTTGTCGACTTGGCCCAATCTTCATGGCCGGTTTTCCACATTTCGAGCATTTGACACCAGCCGGCGGCTTCGAGCGGTCTTCCGAGCGAGTCGAGGATTTCGACGACCTTACGTGCGAGTTCCGCGTTGTAACTAAAACGCAGATCCATCAGCAAATAATGCAATTGGGACAAGCGTTGCGAGCGCACCGCAAGCTGCTCGGCCAGATGTGGATGGTCAGCATCGTTCAGCAATTGTGACAGTTGAAAAACGGCACCCTTATGGTATGGGTCGCGAGCGGCGGTCTCGAGAAAGCAGCGAATCGCCGCACGCCTTTGTCCGTTGCGGCGTGTCCATAGCCCTTGCACGTACCAAATCTCCGGGTGGGTCTCGGCGTCGCGCGGTAGGCTGCGTTGCCACTCTAAAAATTCGGAGTCAGTACCTTGATCCAGCAGCACTCCACCAAATCGTGCTTGGGCTTCAATCGATTCAGGGTGTTCGGCCACAATGCGTCGCAAAAGCTGTTCCGCGTCATCCAAACGGCTCTTGACTAACGCCTGTCTGGCTCGGCCTAACAGCACTTCCGAATTGCTTGAATCGGCCGCCAGGCAGTTCTCGACGAATTGGTAATCCTCGACGTACGTCGTATCGATAGCTCCGACCATCAAAATATGGTCTTTGGCCATCTGGCCATTGAGGAGCACGCGCCGCACGAACGGAGCTGATTCCCACGTACGACCCTGGGTTTGCAACAGTACGGCTAGTTTCTTGTTGGCCTTTGTATGCCCCGGGTCATGTCCCAACGCGCGATGCAAATATCGCTCGGCTTGGCGGGCGTGGCCTGCTGCCATCAGCCGCTCTCCGGCTCGATAAAGGGCGTGCACGGCTTCCGCGCCACCGTCATCCTTGACCCGCAGAAAATAACGAACCGCGTCGTCTCCGCGCTCCTGTCGAATGGCAGCCTCCCCGGCGATCAGTAACGCCAACGATGATTGTGGCTCGCGTTTCAAGACGCCCTTCGCGCAGCGCTCTGCCTCTGCGAACCGGTCGGTCATCAAATGGGATGCAGCCGCTCGCAATAAGGAATCCGTCTCGGAAACCCACCAGATCGGACGCAGACAGACAAGAGCGCCGAATAATGACACCACGACTAACAGGCAACGTATTCGTCTGTCCGTTGCCTTAAACCGATCGTGATCGGCCGATGATCGTATCCGTTGTCGAGAGTTTCGGCTCACTTCCGAACGTCCTGCACCAAGCCCCAGATCAAGAAAGCAATTCCCAGAAATCCCAGCACCAAGCTGGCGGGTATCAACACTTCGCTGACGAATGCCTGATGTGGAAAGCCGACCAGATATGCGTGCGCGAACGCCTGTTCGGCAGCCAAAAGTAGAATTGCGCCAGTTAGCATTCGCATTTCAGCGATATCACCTCAGAGAGAGTTGGAAGCGGCAGATCCGGTCGCGGGAGGAAGAGGCCCGGTCGTCGAAGAGTTCCTAACCGGTACTGCATAACGACTGCCAGCTTACCGAAAAACCAAAACAATGGGACTGGCAAAACAACAAAAAACGTTCCGCCCTGGCGACGGGCGGAACGCTGAACGCAGCAAAGTAAATAAGGTGCGAGCCACTACGGAAGTTCAGCCGGCGCGCCGTCGTTGCGACTGCACAATTGCATCAGTGTCAAGAGATTGACCGTCTCAGGCACAAATCGCACCGAACCATCGGTAAGCGCCGCCTGAACGCCGCCCGGATGAGCCGAATAGATCCCATTATTGGGACCGTCGTTATTCCCAGTTCCCGGCAACGTGTTGTCTGTCGTGTTAGGTGGATAACGAACCGTGGTAATGTTGAATTTAC
>JASLRF010000542.1 GCA_030744095.1 Pirellulaceae bacterium
TACAAACTCATGCAAAAGCCGAGACACCACTACAAACCGGGCGAAGCATAGAATTTACGTCGATTAAGTGCCATTCACTCCCGACCCCCTCTATTGCCCTGCGGTGAACGTGTGGCCGTGTGGGAAAACTCACAGACTACGATCGCTAGCTTCACGAAAACTAATTGGTCAGCCCTACTTGATCCTCGTTCCCAGACTCCGTTTGGGAACGCATATCACCGACGCTTCTAGCCTTTGAATTCATCGAGTTTCAACCAATAAACACGCAGCTTCCCCGCATTCAGAAATGAATGCGAGGTTCGTCGCGATCATGCCCCGGAGAAAATAGGTGCGCCCTCGACGCAAACACGTAGCTAAGCGCGTTGCCATCCTCGCGGGGATCGTAGTTGTCGCAGTATGCATCGCGCTGTTGGGCATTTTGGAGATCCGGGACTATCGCGCCCGCAAACCGTTCATCGCCACTGGTCCGTCGATGATTCTTGGGCCTGATAACCTACCCGGACCGGAGACCTTTGCGCCGGACGAAGCCGCCGTCAGAATGCCACCGATCACAGACTTTCGCACCTTGCCCTCCAGTGCGGTCTCTGGCGAAGTGAAGGGTGAAGAACTGGTGATCGGCATCGTCCTGGATGGGCAAGTGCGTGCCTATCCCGTCAACATGATGACGGGCCCCCAGCGCGAGGTGTTCAACGACCAACTTGCTGGACACTCGATCGCAACCACGTGGTGAGACGTTTGCTACAACGGCATCGTGTATGCCAGAGAAGTTCAGGATCGGACACTTACTTTTGCCGTGTCGGGTTTGGTTTGGCAGATGAACCTTGTCATGGTCGATCAAGAAACAGACAGTCTCTGGAGCCAACTGCTCGGCGAAGCCATGCGAGGTCCATTGGTTGGCGCCACATTGAAAACGATCCCGTCGACGATGACGGACTGGGGCACTTGGAAGCAACGATATCCAGAAACAACCGTCGTGGTCATGAGCCGGACGGACATCTCTTATACGCGTGACTTTCAAGCTGCTGCGGACAACCTGTTGATCGGGCTTGCCGAAGGTGACCAAGCGCGTGCCTGGCCCGCGTGGGAACTTCGCAAGCAGCCCTTGGCTAACGACGAGTTTGCGGGACGAAGTGTGGTTGTGGTTTACGACAGTGCGAGCGGTACAGCCATCTTGCACGGACGATCGGTTGACGATCGCCTGTTGACATTCGATTTGCAGGGAGAGCAACTGGTCGATCGAGAGACTGGAACTACCTGGGACCTCCTGAGCGGTGTGGCCCTCACGCCCCCGTTGCAAGGAAAGCAACTGCCTCGTGAGCGAGGGATCGTGTCCAACTATCACGCGTGGCTCACCTTTCGTCCCCGGTCTACATACTGGGTGGCGAAGGAAAATGAAACTAGCGACGTTCTTAAGGATAAGCGTGCGGATCAACATCCGATGCCGTGAACTGTTTCGAGAGTCGGCACTGCGTGCGGAACGCCACTTCGCGTGGTAGAGTATTTGAGTGGTAGAGTATTGTAGTTCAGTTTGCTTGGAATTTGACGGCAGCCTTGAAGACACACCAGGGAGAGACAGCACGATGTCGTGGCATCGATTTAGCAATCTTGTACGCTGGATTTCTGTACGTTGGGTTTTTGCACTTTGGGTTTTTGCGACGGCAGCGGGCGCGACGTTTGTCAGCCTCAACGCGGACACCACAACTGACGCTCGACCAGCCGTCGGTTTGCGCGACAACGCGCCGCATGTTCACGCCCTGGTGAACGCTCGCATTGTAACGGCCCCCGGTCAGGAAATCTTGCGAGGAACGGTGGTTCTACGAGATGGAATGATCGTCGCAGTCGGAGCCGCGGCTGCCGTGCCTTCGGATGCACGTGTCTGGGATCTGGAAGGCAAGACCGTTTACCCCGGTCTGATTGATGCGTATGGCCAAACGTCGATCGTACTACCGAAGGGCGGATCGCCGCATTGGAATTCGTTGATCACCCCGCAGCTGAATGTTGCCGACCACTATCAGCCAGACAGCAATCTTCACAAGAAAATGCGTAGCCAAGGTGTGACTGCGCGATTAGTGGCACCTGATTCAGGGATCATCAAAGGAACCAGTTGCGTGGTTCTGACGGGCGACACAGAGAGCCGCGTCGCAATTGTTGCTCACAACGTGGCGCAACACGTTCGACTGACAGCGCCACGCGGACGCGATCGAACCAGCTATCCGAATTCGCCAATGGGTGCTGTTGCTTTGGCTCGCCAGACGCTCTACGACGCCGACTGGTATCGCCGAGTCTGGTCCGCGCATCAGGGCGATGCAACCGTACCGCGTCCGGCACGCAACGATGCCCTCATCGCCTTACGATCGGCGTCCGGCAGCGGCGGGCTGTTTATTTTCGATGCGATGAACGAACTTTATTACTTGCGGGCGGATCGTGTCGCGCGGGAGTTTGGTTTGCGGGCCGCCATGCTGGGTTCAGGACACGAATACAAACGCATCGAGGCGATCAGGCAGACGGGCCGGGCCGTGATCTTGCCGTTGGATTTTCCCAAGCCGCCCAACGTCGCGACGGCTGAAGCCGTCTTGAACGCCAGGCTCGATCGATTGATGCACTGGGACATCGCGCCGGAAAACCCCGGTCGACTCGACAAGGCAGGGATCAAAATCGCCTTGACCAGCCACGGTTTGGCGGACCAGAAGGACTTTCTTGCCGCTGTCCGAACGGCCATCGAACGCGGCCTCGCACCGGGCGCCGCCTTGCGGGCGCTGACCACCGCGCCAGCTGACATCTTGGGCGTGTCCGATCGATTGGGCACGGTCGCACGAGGCAAATTGGCAAACGTGATCGTGACTGACGGGCCGTTATTCGAAAAGAAGACGAAGTTGCACGCAGTCTGGGTGCAGGGGCAACGGTTCGAGCTGATCGCCGAACCGAGGCTCGACGTCCGTGGCACGTGGCGAGTCGAAGTGACCGATGCAGACGGAAAACCCCAGGCGATCGTGATCCAGTTGAGCGGTGATCTGTCGAGCGACCTCAATGGATCGCTCCACCCAGAAACAGGCAATCAATCCAAGTCCAAGACGAAGTTGATCAAGCCGTCGCTACATGACGCCCAGTTCCAAACATCTTTTGATGCCGCTAGGCTCGGGCGCAAAGGTACCGCACAAATGACGGCCGTCATATCGATGCCGGAAGCGGGAGCACCCAGTTGGACTGGCTTGGTCGTTTGGCCGGACGGGCAGCGCGAACCGCTGACGGCCCAGCGCATCTCGACTCGCGAAGAGGACGCCGCCAAGAAGGATCGGTCGAAGAAAGATGATTCGACTAAAGATGATTCGACTAAAGACGGAGTGACCGAGAGCAAGGAAAAGTCGGAAGAAAAGCCCAATCTGTCCGCGTCGTTTGCGGTGAACTTCCCGCTGGGTGCCTACGGTCGCGATGCCGCACCTGCAATGCCCGCCAGCGTGCTATTTAAGAACGCCACGATCTGGAGCTGTGACGCGGCAGGAATTCTGCAGAACGCGTCAGTGTTGATCGGCAATGGCAAGATTCTGGCCGTTGGCCAGAAGCTCGACGTACCCGCGGACACGTTGGTCATCGACTGCCGTGGAAAACACATTACGCCAGGGATTATCGACTGTCATTCACACATGGCGACCGACGGCGGAGTGAACGAAAGCGCCCAGGCGATCACGGCGGAAGTACGGATCGGCGATTTCATTGACGCGGATGACATCAATATCTATCGACAATTGGCGGGTGGAGTCACGTCGTCCAATATTCTGCACGGTTCGGCGAACCCGATTGGCGGCCAAAACCAGGTGATCAAACTTCGCTGGGGCGCGCTGCCCGAAACCTTGAAGTTTGCTGAAGCGCCAGCGGGCATTAAGTTTGCACTGGGCGAAAACGTCAAGCAGAGCAACGCGGGTGACGAATTCACGACACGTTACCCACAGACTCGGATGGGCGTCGAACAGATCATGCGGGACGAATTTGATGCGGCTCGAACGTATCACCGGCATTGGCAAGATTGGAACACGAACCACCGGGGTCTCCCACCGCGCCGTGATCTCGAATTGGATGCCGTCGCGGAGATCGTCAACGGCAAGCGTTGGATCCACTGCCATAGCTATCGCCAAGACGAGATCCTCGCACTGATCCGAACGCTGGACGACTATGGCATTCAGATTGCCACGTTCCAGCATATCCTGGAGGGTTACAAGGTGGCCGATGCGATGGCCAAACATGGTGCCATGGGCTCGTCGTTTTCGGATTGGTGGGCGTACAAGTACGAAGTCTATGACGCAATTCCGTACAACGGTACGTTAATGCACAATGCGGGCGTCGTGGTGTCGTTTAATTCGGACGATCGCGAGCTAGCCCGCCATTTGAATCACGAAGCGGCCAAGGCTGTGAAATACGGCGGCGTGCCGGCCGAAGAGGCGCTCAAGTTTGTGACACTAAATCCAGCGAGACAACTGCGGATCGACCAACACACCGGTTCGCTGACGACGGGAAAACATGCCGACCTGGTCGTCTGGAGCGGGTCGCCCCTCTCGAATTTTTCGCGCTGCGAACAGACCTGGATCGACGGCCGCAAGTACTTTGACCTGGAAGGTGACGCCCAATCGCGCCGACAGATGCGGCAGATGCACGCCGCGTTGGTCCAAAAGATCCTCAAGTCAGGTCAGAAGATGGAAGCTGAGGGGGAAGGCAAACCTTCGGAAGAAGAGCTGTGGGATCGTGACGATGTCTTCTGCCACCATCACGAGCATCCTCACAATTTGCATCACGACCTGAAAAAACACCACGACGACGATAACAAGTAGCGGGTGCCTCGCGGCTCCGCCGGCGCTGGTCGCCCCATGACCGTATCAGTTAACAATCAACCGACGAAACCACCATGAACCGCTTAAATCGAAATTGGATTGGGACTGCTTTCTCGCTGGCAACCGGCATTACACTGGCCCTGCATGTTGCCGGTGCGAACGCTTCACCTGAAATCCCCGGCGCGCCGCAGAGTAAGCCGATCGCCCTGGTCGGCGGGACGATTCACCCCGTCACCCAGCCGGAGATCGCCGCCGGCACGTTGCTGCTGGTCGACGGTAAGATCGCGGCGCTCGGCAAAGACGTTAAGATTCCCAACAACGCCATACGCATCGATGTCACCGGCAAACACGTCTATCCCAGCCTATTCGACGCCTACACTCCTTTGGGCTTGGTCGAGGTGAACGCCGTCCGGGCCACCGTGGATCGCAGAGAAACCGGTCAGATCAATCCCAACGTCAAATCCTGGGTGGCGGTCAATCCGGACAGTGAGCTGATTCCCGTCACACGCAGCAACGGCGTGTTGTTGGCGGTGTCGGCCCCGTCCGGAGGACTCATCTCCGGCCAATCCGCGGTCTTGCAGCTGGATGGCTGGACGTTTGAAGAGATGGCGCTAGCGCGCGGTTTGGCGATGCATCTGAATTGGCCTCGGATATCCAGTGACAGTGGTCGTCCGAGCGAATCGTCGATGAAACAACTGCGAAAACTGTTCGACGACGCTCGTGCTTATCGCCAAGCCCGCACTGCGGAGAACAGCCGGCAACCCGTTGACTCGCGATTGCAGGCGATGCTGCCCGTTTTGGCCAGGAAGCAGCCGCTGATTGTCAGTGCCGACGAACTGAGTGCGATTCAAGGTGCCGTCGCATTTGCGCAAGAACAAGATGTCCGCGTGATGATCTACGGTGGCTACGACGCGCCTCATTGCGCGGAATTACTTGCCAAGAATCAGGTGCCCGTGTTATTGGGGGGCGTCTATCGTTTGCCACGGCGGCGATCCGAACCGTACGACGCTCCGTTTACCATCGCGCACCAACTGCATCAGGCCGGCGTCCAGTTTTGCATCACAGGCAGTGGACGATTCGGCGGGTCGAACGTTCGCAATCTGCCTTATCACGCCGCAATGGCGGCAGCGTTTGGTTTGCCGAAAGATGTGGCACTCAAATCGATCACTAGCTACCCAGCTGAGATTCTCGGCGTTGCGGATCGTGTTGGTTCTCTGGTAGTCGGTAAAGACGCTACGCTGTTTATCACTGATGGCGATCCTCTGGAAACCGCGACTCAGGTCGAAGCGGCGTACATACAGGGTCGACGTGTCGACCTGAACGATCGCCACAAACGGTTGTGGAAAAAGTATCAGACCAAATATCAGCGGTTGGCCAAGTAACGCCGCGCCAGGTCACCGACGACTTGATTACAATCACCGGCGGCAACGCCGTGTCCGATGTTGCTGGCGACGATGGCCGCAAAATCGCGATCGGGTGCGATCCAGATCAGCATCGTGAACATTGTATTCGAGCCCATGTGCGTCAGTACTTTGCCGCCTGCCTTGGGCTTATCCGCCACGATCCAGCCCATCGCGTAGTTTTCGGCGGCGACTGTGTGCAGCGTCTCAAAGCTCTTTGCCTGCTTGATCACAGTTCCCGTCTCTCGCTTCATGTGCAGCAGAACGTAGCGGGCAAGATCGGGTAATGAACAATGGATTGCGTTGGCCGGCGCAATCGCGGGTGGGTTGTCGGCTCCCGGTCCAGCTGGGATTGGCTTGCCCTGCGCGTTGTGACCCCATGGCTGATTCGGAATCCGATCCCCGTTGGCCGGCGCACCGAATCCTCCTGTCTTCATCTGAAGCGGTGTGAAGATACGATCTTCAATCAGTTTCTCCCACGCCACGTCCATTGTTTCTTCCAACATCACGCCGGCAACGGAGAAGCCCGTGTTCGAATACTCGTAGCCGATGCCCGGTGGATAAGCGGGTTTCCGCTGAAGCATGGAGCGCGCGAACGACTCGCGATGCATCTGATGGCTGCCTTTGGCAAACCAGGCATTGCGCCAAATATTGGGTGGTACCGCCGTCGGAAATCCGCCGGTGTTGGTGACAAGTTGGGCCAGTGTCACGTTTGCGTATTCCGCGTGAGGTTCCAGGTCGCCGAGCACGTCGTGGATCTTCGTCTGCCAAGTGAGCTTGCCCTCTTCAACCAACGCCGCGGCCAAAGTTGCTGTAAACGACTTGGTGCATGAGCCAAGATGGAATTTGTCGGATGTCGTGATGCGGGTGGCATCTCCGAGTTTTCGGACCCCCACGGCACCACTTCCACGCAGTTGTCCATCGACGATGGCCACGGCACATAACGACGGAAGTTTCGGATTGGCATCCAGACGTTTTTGCAACAGGTCCGCCAGCTCTTCGGGAGCCGCCCAAGAAACGGACGTCGTGAAGACACTCATGGCGAAGCAAAGTGCAAACC
>JASLRF010000543.1 GCA_030744095.1 Pirellulaceae bacterium
CAAGGCTGAATAGGCATACGGACTTTACGAAAACGAGTTTTTGCAAACACCCACAATTCGAGTTAAACGTGATGGATGCTCCCGCTCCTGGATTTGAATTCGAACAACCCATCTTCGAACTACAGTTGCGAATCGCCGAACTGCTGAAACGCGAAGGCACACCCGAACTACAAGATGAGATTCGGCGATTGCGGCGTGAAGCAGCGGATTTGACAAAGCAGATCTACAGTAATCTGTCGCCCTGGGAAACCGTCAAAGTCGCCCGACACAAGGATCGGCCACACACCGTGGACTACCTGTCACTGGTATTTGACGACTTTGTCGAGTTGCACGGTGACAAGTTTTACGGTGACGATCGTGCCATGCGAACAGGCTTTGCCAAACTGGACAATTACAAAGTCTTGGTCGTCGGTCACGAGAAGGGACGCACCTACAAGGAGAAGAGCGCCTGCTTCTTTGGATGCGCGCACCCCGAGGGCTACCGAAAAGCCATGTCGAAGATGCGCATGGCCGCCAAGTACAACCTGCCAGTCATCTGCCTGATCGATACCCCCGGTGCGTATCCGGGCATTGGGGCCGAAGAACGCGGGCAGGCTCAGGTGATCGCCGAGAATATGTTCAAAATGTCCCGACTGAATACCCCGATTCTGTGCGTGGTAATCGGCGAAGGTGGTAGCGGCGGGGCTTTGGGAATCGGCGTCGGTGATCACGTGGCGATGCTCGAGCATTCCTACTATTCCGTGATCAGCCCCGAAGGGTGCGCCGGTATCCTCTGGAAAAGCCACGAATTCGCCGAGCGAGCCGCCTCGGCCCTCAAGTTCACTTCAGGCGATCTGAAACGGCTCGGAATTGTTGATGACGTGATCCAGGAACCGCTCGGCGGCGCACACCGGGATCACCATCAAACCGCCCAACGCGTCAGAGCCCATTTGGTCAAATCGTTGCGAGAATTGCTGGCCATTTCGAGCGATGAAATGCTGCAACGGCGTTACGCTAAATTCCGGCGCATGGGCGAATTCTTGGAGGGCTCGCTGGACGCCGAAGCCACTCCAGTTGCCAGCGCCTGAGCGAGAATGTGCAGCTCGCAGACAAGCCAGAATCGGCCCAGTCTGGGGCTCCGTTGTCCGTGCAGGCTCCAGAGATCCACGGCGGCAAAGAACGCTCGTTAGTGGGCGAATGTCGAGTCCATTTTGATCATGCAGACACCAGCAATGCCCGTTTCCAGATGACACTGCAACGTCCGATAATGTTTCTTATGTTCGGTTGTGAATGCAGTTTTCCCGGGGAAACAGGCGTTTTTCGAAAACTGATTCTGCTGTCCCCTGGGAGATCGCTCACGGTCGGATTGCTGCCCCTCCCAGCCGGGATGATGGCGATCATCTCGGTGACGACTTTATTGTCTGAACAAGCTCGTCCGTATAGTCGTTGTTCGCTCCGCGAACAACACGCAATGTTCGCGGAGCGAACAACGACTTTGATCAGCCAGGGCCTTTAACGCCGCACTGGGTCGTCGCCGATCTGCCGATCGCGTGTGTCGCTTGCGCGCCGCTTAAGAACGTCAAGAAGATCGTCTGCGGGAATTAGTTCGACACCGCCGAGCCCGAGCCGTCCGCTTGCCTCGTCTTCGTCTCTGCGGTGGTCATCCGCTGAATCGTGATCGTGACCCGTGTGATCCACACGTTCGTCAAGCGAATGGAGATACGGGTGAAGGACATCGTGCAGCTCGCTGGGCATCAGCGTGTGCGACTTGTCCAATACGACGGCAATATAGTAGCCACTGCGAGACTGCACGATCGCACGCCGATGCGTGTCGCCCAACAGTGTCATCGCAAACAGCGTGATGATCACACAAAAGAGCGTCCCCTTGGCAAAACCAAGCAAGCCGCCCAGCTGTCGGTCGAATTCCCTCAATTTCACACGATCCAAGAACTTCGATACATAGCGGAAGCCAATCCAGATGGCAAAGGACGTACCGACGTAAAGGATCAGCATCGCGAGAAAGACGTTCCACGGCGGAGTCGCGTCGATCAGCTTCGCCACATCGTCACGGAAGTTCATCGCCACCAAGTAGCTGGCAACGACAGCTGCCAATGACGCAACCTGCCAGGCAAGGCCCTTGTAAGCCCCGAACATCGTGGTCCCAAGCAGCACTACAATCATGATGATGTCGTAAACCTGCATCGTTGCCGCCACATCCTGCGTCTTTGGAAAACCAGAACGACACCCGCCGCGCCGACAGAACCTTGGCACCTTAGCGAAACCGGGCCAGAACTGTAGTCGATCCTGCCCCCAGCAGCCAAGGTCATTTTGTGACCGTAGATGCTATTCGTCCACCGGTGGGGAAACTTTATACTCCTCGGCCGCATTTATCGAACTTGTTCTGTGGCGAGTCGGGGAACCGGGTACTTTCATGGCTGATTTCAAAACGCACATCGCCACGAGTTCCGTCGTTGGCGCCGGGTATGGTATCGCGGGCTACGCTCTGCTGGGCGCACCATCAACCTGTGTTCTCTCCGCCGGACTATGTGGCCTGGCGGGCACGTTGCCCGACCTGGATAGCGATTCAGGCGTGCCTGTCCGTGAGACCATGACATTCGCGTCTGCCGTCGTACCGATGTTGATGATCGACCGATTTCAAACAATGGGTTGGTCCCACGAAACGATCGTGCTGGCCGGTGGCATCCTCTATTTCGGTGTTCGGTTTGGTGTGGGCGCGTTGATCAAACGATATACCATTCACCGAGGAATGTGGCACAGCCTGCCAGCTGCCGCAATCTTCGGGTTGTTGGCATTCTTGATCTGCTCGTGCGACGACATGACGTTGCGGTTGTTCAAGACCGGTGCCGTTGTGCTTGGCTTCATGGTCCATCTGATCTTGGATGAACTTTGGGCTGTCGACCTAAAGAAGCTGCGGTTGAAAAAGTCGTTTGGTACGGCCATGAAACTCTGGGGCAACAATCGCTGGGGCAACGTATCCGTCTATGCCAAGCTTGGTTTCCTGGTCCTGCTCGCTATCGGCGATCCCATCATAATGGAACGTATTGGAATTGACGATCACGGCGTGCCGCATGTGGCTCGCGAACTGCTCGTCCCGCCGTCAACTGATGCACCGAGTACAACGCGTGATGACGATAGAGGCGAAACGACCGGTACGCCTTTCGATCCTTGGGATGCGATTCCAACGTTTAAGCGTTAGAACTGTGGTAAATGAATTAGAACAGTTTCTGGCTGTCGAGCAGCAGCGTAAACGGTCCTTCATTAACGAGCGCAACTTGCATTTTCGCGCCGAACTGTCCGGTTGCAACGCGAATGCCGCGCGTGCCGACAGCGGCAACAAATATCTCGTACAGTTGCTCGCCGATTTCTGGCCGTGCCGCGGCGATAAAGCTCGGCCGTCTCCCTTTACGACAGTCGGCGTAGAGCGTGAATTGGCTAACGGCCAGCAATTCGCCGCCAACATCGTGCAGAGACAAATTGGTTTTGTCCTCGTGATCAGCAAAGACGCGTAGATCACAGATCTTCTCTGCCAGCCACCTCGCATCGGTCGCTTCGTCGCCCTCGCGCACACCCAACAGCACCAATAGCCCGGCACCGATCTCTCCCACGATTTTGTCATCGACTTTGACACTGGCGCGTTGCACGCGCTGAACGCAGGCCCGCATACCTAATCTGCTTTCTCTTCCGCTACGCCTGGGCGCGATTCGTCGTTGGCGTACAGGCTTGCGCGACGCTCTTCGACACACTGCAAGACCGTGTTGATGATCTGAAAATTAGCGCTGAGGGCCATAGCCTGTGACACGAACGCCACACCAATCACCATCGTACCGCCCATCGCCAACACCCAATGCGCGGTCACCCAGGTAGATGGACTCGCAATACTCGAATATGGGTCCCCCGCGGCACCAAGGCTGGCGATGCCCAAGGTCACCAGCATCCCAAGCAGCGCCCAAGGAAACGACCGCCGCTTGAGACGATGACTCTGGTCCGCCAGCTCCCGGCCCAGACTGTAAGCGTCCACAACTTCGCTGCACCAGCGGCTTGTACCAATGAAATACGTAATCGAGATGCTGTTGACTAACAAATTGACCAGTACGGCGATGATCCCCAGCCAGATGTGGATCCAGAATGGCTCACGCTGGTCGACCATCCGCTTGCCTGTGTCGCTGACCAGCTGACGCGCCGCGGCGACCTGGTCAAGTGTTGCATCAGGCGAAATCTCCAACGATTCGTAAGCAGCCTTGGCGGCGTCAAACGCCGCAGAGGACGCACCGAAGTCTCCTATTGCCAAGCCGACAGTGAGATTGGCAAGCAGAAGCGTGATGGCAACAATCGCCAGGCCAAGGAAAATGCGGGCCACGGGAGATCCGTTTCGGGGCAGGAGGGCAAGAATCGACGAGCGGTGGAAGTGGCAATTCTAGAGCGATTGATCCCAGCTGGCCAGGGTGGAAACGCCGTCATGCAAAACCTTCAGCGACGGGCACCGACCGCAGGTTGGTCGGGGAGCGGGTCGCCGCAATCGAGCGATAGGTCGCATCGGTCCGAGGCACAGCCTCACTAGAACATCCGTGGCGAAGCTCTTAGAATCCGTGACCTTAGCCTCCTGCTACAATTGCCAAGGCTAGGCCTTGTCTTAGAACCAAATACCCTCACCCTATCCCTCTCCCACAAGCAGTAGAGGGTCTAATGGTGCCGCTTCGCGGCCAGTTGTCTTGGTTCTAAGACAAAGCCTAGCCCATCTACTATCAGGTTCATCATGCCTCCCAAGAACTGACCAACATGCCACCAACCACGTCACCCGATTCCTGCATCCTCTTCATGGTCCGCCATGGAGCCACGGACAACAATCTGGCCGACCCGCCACTGCTCCAAGGCCGAACGGATGTGCCACTGTCCGTTGCGGGCCACCGGCAGGCGGGGCGCACAGCCGAGTTGTTGGCGCACCAGACGATTCGTCGGGTGTATGCCAGCCCGTTACTGCGGGCTCGCCAGACTGCCGAGGTCATCGCGAAGCCGCACAGATTGAATGTGGAAATCGTCGACGGCATTCAAGAGATCGACGTTGGCGATTGGGAAGGCCGAAGCTGGCAAGAGATCGCTGTCAGTGAACCCCAACGGTATCACCAATTCATGGCCGACCCTGCGAAACATGGATACGCCGGCGGAGAAAATGTGACAGACCTCTTCCGTCGCGTTCAGCCGGCGATGGAAGAACTGTTGGCGTCGAATCTTGGCGAGCAGATCGTGGTTGTTGGGCACAACCTGGTTAACCGAGCATTTCTTGCGCAACTGATAGGCTTGCCACTCGCACAAGTGCGATCCGTCAATCAAGACAACTGCGGTGTTTCCGTGGCGCGCTACCGCAAAAACGAAATCAAACTGTTGTCGATGAACTCCATATTTCACTTGTACGACTGATGTTCGCGGGATGGCCCTGTTGCTATTGCGTCTCGCGCTCCACCGTCGTTTGATCCGGCAACGGGACTTGCTGCTGCGACATCAGGTAACCGATTAAGTCGCGCGCTTGATCGCCCGTGAGACCATCCAACATCCGCTCGGGCATCATGGATAGATTCGACTTACGAACCTCTTCGATCTCGTCTTGAGCCAGCAGTAGTCGATCCGTCGGTGTCTGTAACGTCAGCGTTCGGTCAGTTTGGGCGGTCACGATGCCGTTCAGCACGCGTCCGTCTTCAGTAATGACAACCGACATATGAAAATCCTTGGAGACTGTCGCGCTCGGATCGATGATGTTCTCCAATAGATAATTCAGATTGTGTCGTTGGGCACCGGTCAAGTCGGGGCCGACTTTGCCCCCCGCGCCAAATAGCTTATGACACTGCACGCAAGTGCGTTGGAAGGTGACACGGCCTGCCGACGGGTCGGCACTGGCAAGCGTTTCGGCATTCAACCGCTTGCGGTAGGCAACGATCGATTCGACTTTCTCGGCGGACACCTTCTTCAACTCAGGCCACAGGTCGGAAATCCGCTGATCCACCGCAGCAACATTCAACGTCTGCATCTGACGCAATTGAAACGGCGAGACATATCGCCGGTCGACCTTTCCGTCGGCGACGGCCTTCAGTAATGTCTCGGCATAGAACGGACGTGAAACGAGAACCGCCATTGCCGCTTC
>JASLRF010000544.1 GCA_030744095.1 Pirellulaceae bacterium
GCACCTGGTGGGGGGCCGGTCGCCCCTGGCCCCCTTTGGGGTGGGCCGCCCCCCCACCGATCGTTTTGGTCCGCGGCGCCAACAACGACTATACGGGGCAGGCTCATTGCGAAGTTGATTTCATCACAACCTCGGAGAGTCGAACAATCGCAGAAATCCCGCCTGGGGCGAACGACAACAATCATCACGGCTCAAAGAACATATCCGTCGAGCCACCGAACTTGGCGGGCAGCGGTATGTTCGACCAGGCTGGGTCGTCGCCGACCCTGAATTGCCAACGGCCGGCCAATTCGAGTCGTTTTTCACCGGAATGAAGGACGGGTGTCTGCCGCAGACCACCTTCGTCGCCACGATCCGAAACGCGGACGGTCACCAAGTTGGCATCGTCGGCATAGATCATTCCAGGTTCGATTACAAACCGTTGGCCCGTGTCTGAAGAAGTGTCGATGCAGGTCAGGCGTTGCCCGTTGAACCAGGCTTGGATTCCATCACCGCCGTTTGGAACGGCCAACGCGAGCCCACCATTGTGCATCCACGATTTGGGCACGCGCACGACGCAACGATACCACGCGACGCCGTCGTAGTCTTTCAGAACACCGGCCGACGCCGTTTCCCAGGCGGCGGGAACAGAGATCAGAGACCACTGTTGCTCGTAACGGGCTCGCTGCGACGCGAACGACACGTCGTCGCGCGGCGGCAATCCGGCGGCCCAGTACAGTCCGTTGACCAGCAACGCGACGCACGTCGGATCGTCAAAGTCGTCCTTGTGTCCCAGCGATGAATAGAACGAACGGCCACCATCGGAACGTCGAAATGTCCAGGCGATCGGTTCGGCGGGACGCCCGGCAACTCTTCCATTGGCGATCACCGTTGCACCTTTGGCCAATGGCGAGGTTTGGTAGAGTGATCCGCCCAACGGAAAAGAACTGACGGCCAGACCGGTCACAATCGGGTGGTCTGGCTGTTCGGAGTTCAATGAACCTGTCCCCTTTAATTTATTGCCGTGGTGGTTGTGGTAGTTACCGCCAAACAGCTGCGCATCAAATTCCGGCCAGTCGACGTAGCCTTCGGGTGGATCGTCTTTCCGCAGCGCAAATGCATGGCTGGCCGTGCGAATTCCCATCACGGGTTTTCCCTGCTCAACAAACCGCCGTACAATCGCCATTGCTTCGGGCTTCAGAACCCTGCGACGAATGCTGAATAATGCGACGTCTGCATCATCAAGAACCTCCAGACCCGGGATGTCATTACGGCGGTCCACGCTGCCAAAGACATAGCTGACACGAAAATCGTGGCCCAGGTAGCGCGAGGCGAATTCGGGCAAGGTGCGATTTGTATCGTATTCGTCTTCGGCCATCACGATCACCAGATGCCGCCGCCGGTCGTCGGGCGAACGGAATGGCTTTCCGCCGAGCAGTTGATCGCTGGTAATCGTTGGGCAGACGTAACGTTCGACGTGCGAGACAACCAGGTCGGTCCCCGTAAAGTGGCTGACGTACGGCCATCGTGCGGGGTTATACATCGTGTCGGTCATGTCGCGCACCAGGACGACGCGTTTTCCGTTACGGGCCATTTGCCGCAGACCGAACGGCCGACCCAACACACACATGTTGGTATGAACGCCGGTCAGAATGACATTCTTGATGCCCTGTTGTTCGAGGATATTCCAGACCTCATCGCCCCGATCACTGATGTAGTCGTGTTCGACATCAATCGTGATGAGTTTGGATTGGGTCTTCCAGGGCGTGCCCGGGTTGCGTCCCATGGCCTTCAGTTTTGCGGCCCATTCGGCGTGTTCGGCGGGATCGTCATCTTCTCCACCGTCGGATTGGTCGATCGGATAGACAGCTTGCTCTTCAGCTGGGATCCGCGAACACCAGGCGGCGATGTCCTCGGGCAGCGACGTGGCCGGCGGGACCGCAACGGCCCGCTTTCTAGCAGGATGCTCTTCATAAGCGGGCATGCAGTCACTGGGCGAATGGATGATCGTCGCGCCGCGCGCACGAGCGGCAGCCAGCAGCTGATCCAGGCGCGGCGCGAATTGTTCGAGACGACGCACGGCGTTGAGGCAATGATGGAGATCCCAAACGTCGCAGACGATAACGGCAGTCTCTTTCGCCATCCACGTTTCATCGCGAATGAGGCGATGAAAACGACCGGTGTCAGCGATCGATTCCACTTGATAGGTCAGCTTTAGAGGCAGCGACTCGTCGTCGGCGACCACAGGAGCGACGATCATGATGTAGGCCATGAAAACGATCAGCGAACGGAGATTCGTGTGCAAGGAACGGCAAAACTGGGCCACGTTGATTTCTCCTCGATGTGCGGGATGGACGATGGAAGCGAGGGGTCGGGAGTCTTTTTCAAATCATGACCCGTGTGCCTCGGAACAACTTTGGCTCGAAAAAGACTCCCGATCCCTTCCAACAGCGACCTCTTCCGACAGATCACTCAATGTCCGTGATTCTAAACCAAGCACCGACAGGCTGCACGCAAATCCTGACATTAGCCGTCGCACACTTGAAAGGTAACCCGAACGATGTCTAGACTTGTGCATTCTCGCGTTTTCCAAATCGTTTCATCTGGTCGGTTACAGCTCGCACTGTGACGACTGCTTCCCCAGGAACATCTCGTGCCAGAACAAAATCTTCCCTGGTATAAGGGGATTACCGGTTATCAGTGGCTCGTGTTGACGATCGCATCCTTGGGTTGGGTCTTCGACGTCTTCGAGGGCCAGATTTTTGTCGCGTCAATGCGCGACGCCATGCCCGACCTACTGGGTGCGGTTGCGGGCGATAAAGTGGTCCTAAAATGGAACAACCTTGCATTCGCCAGCTTTTTGTTGGGTGGTGCTTTTGGCGGCGTCGCGTTCGGTGTGCTCAGCGACAAGATTGGTCGTTCCTCCACGATGATCGTGACCATTCTGTTCTATTCGTTGTTTACTTGTGTGACGGCCTTCGCACAGGAAGCGTGGCACATGGTTGTGTTGCGTTTCTTGGTGGCGATGGGTGTCGGTGGCGAATGGGCCGTGGCAACTGCGATGGTGGCCGAAGTGATGCCGAAACGTTCGCGGCCGATCATGAGTTCGATTTTTCATGGGTCCAGCGTTTTTGGTACGTTGCTCGCCGCTGCCGCGGGGGCCTTCGTTGTCGGGAACCCGGCGCTAGGCGACTCGGCCTGGCGGTGGGGATTTGCGATCGGCGTCGTTCCAGCGTGCTTGACGTTGTTCGTCCGCTGGAAGCTCAAGGAACCCGATCAATGGGTTCGAGCGCGCGCGCAGGGGAAGGCAGACCGCGAGCAACGAACTGGCCAGTTGTTGCATCTCTTCCAATCGGAACACCTGCGCAACACTTTTGTTGGTGTCAGTCTGGCCTCGATTGGTCTGGTGACTTTCTGGGGCGGACACATTTATGGTAAAGACGCCCTCCTTCGTCATGCGCAACAACGCGTATTGATTGAGGAAGGAGTCGAGGCAGGGGCGTCGAAAGAAGCAAAACAGACCGCGTGGGAGAATAACGAACCAGAATTGAAACGCGCCGAAATGTTGAGCATGGTGTTGAACACGATCGGCGGCGGCCTGGGCCTCGTTCTATTCGGCGCGATCTCAAATCGCCTTGGCCGCAGGGGCGCGTTCATCTTCTACCATGCGATTGCCTTCGTGATGATGATTCTGTTGTTCAAGGTGTTGATACCGAGCGGCGCGCCGGCCGTAGTGTTAGCGATAACATTGCCGATTTTCGGGTTCTTTACGTTAGGAATGCACGCGGGATATGCCGTTTATTTTCCCGAGTTATATCCGACGCGGCTGCGCGGAACGGGTGCCGGCTTCTGTTTCAACATGGGGCGTTTGGCGACAGCCGCGGCCTTTTTGACGTTTTTTGTATTCCCCGTTACCAACGAAAGCAAAGCCCTGATCTTGTCGCCTCTGTATCTGGTCGGCTGCGCCGTCGTCCTCCTTGGTCGTGAAACTCGCGACGAAGAACTCCCCGAATAACAACAATAAGGATTTCTGTGTGAGTGATCGAGTTCGTTTTGGTTTGATTGGTTACGGTCTATTTGGGTCGCATCATGCCGCCGCAATTGCGGCTGGTGAGGACACGGAATTGGCCGCCGTGGCGGTGCGTTCGGTAGCGAGCCAGGAGACCGTGTGCGAGGACCACCCAGGCGTGGATGTCTGCGCGGACTATGAAGAGCTGCTGGCGCGGAAAGACATCGACATCATCTCTGTCGTAGCACCCAATGTGCTGCACTACGAAGTTGGCAAAGCGGTCCTCAATGCTAACAAACACCTGTTGATGGAAAAGCCGATGGCTTTGCGAGTGGACCAATGCGACGAATTGGTGTCGCTGGCCGAAACGCGTCGGCGCGTATTGGCCGTTGGGCACGAATTGCGATTGTCGTCGCTGTGGGGAGGTGTCAAGGAGCTCATTGATCAAGGTGTTATCGGTCGGCCGTTGTACGCCATGATCGAACTCTCGCGATTTCCCTATCGTCAGGGATCCGAGGGCTGGCGTTACGATATTGAGCGCGTGGGAAGTTGGATCTTGGAAGAACCCATTCACTTTTTCGACCTGGCGCGATGGTACCTATCGGCCTGCGGCGAACCGGTGTCGGTTTATGCCCGCGCGAATTCGCGTCAGCGTCACCATCCCGAATTGAAGGACAATTTTTCGGCGATCGTCAATTTCGCCGGTGGCGCCTACGCAGTCGTATCGCAAACTCTGTCCGCATTCGGACACCATCAGACGGCCAAGATCACTGGCACCGAAGGCGCGATCTGGGCTCGTTGGAGCGCAGCGGATGCCCGCTCCGAAGAGACGTCGTTTGAACTTCGTTATGGCCTGGGAAACAACGTCGAGACAATGGCCTTCGACAAGCCGACGGGCGAGTTGCTGGAACTGGCAGACGAAATTGCCGCTGTCGCACAGTGCGTCAAGACAGGCGAAGCTCCACCCTGTGCAGGGATCGATGGCCGCTGGTCGACTCTGCTCTGCCTGGCCGCTGAACGGTCTGTGGAAACGCAGCAGGTCATCGAGATCGACCAATTTGTGCAAAGCTCGAGATAGGGACGCCCGGACATTCACGCAACAACCGGATATCAAATGCTCTTTCTTGGCGCGGCATTGTGCAATGCCGGATCGGCGATCTGGTGCTCAAATATCCAGAAAGCGTCACCCGTCGGTCTGGTATTCAAAACCGTCCGCGACAAAAGCGTCTATGAGGTTCTGCGCACCGATGGCCTCGTACGCCGTGACCGCTCCGCGGATAGCCAGATCATTGTCGCACAGCTGTCTGGTCACGTAGACGGCTGGCAAGGCTGCCAGACGTTGACCGTCAGAATGGGCGATCATGGCGGCGCGGTGGACCTTCGCGCCATTGGAAAAAAATTCGACCATGACTTGTCCGCCTGAAGAACCTATCCATCCCAGCAAACCGCTGCAGGGAACCAGTCGAGGAATCAGCCACCGGCCCAGTCGCGGAAAGCAGCGGGCTGAGATCCCGAACGCGGCGGTCAACCCTGGCAGTTCAAGACCCGCTTTGACACTGACCGACCGGACGGGCACCAGGCCCGGAAGCAGATCATAGTCTGGGCTGTTGAAATTAAGCGTACGCCGACTCCCAAACGGCGGATAGAGAGGTACTCGCTCCGATTCTCCAAACCCAACTAGCACACCTTGTGGCGCTTCAATGGGCTGTCCGATAGTCTCCGCTGCGGATTGCACAGCACCCAGACCTTTGCGATTTCGATTGCCAATGAACAAGGTGATTCGAACGTGATCGACTGAATTGGAGACCTGTTCGCACAGCACCGTTGCCAACGCACCGGAGATACCAGGCAGGCTAGAACAGCCGTACGCCGCGGTCAGGCCGGCAGCCGCGAATTCCGACGTCCGCGCACGAACGCGAGAGACGTAATCGCGATCATCTGCAATATCAACATTGTGGCAACCGGCGTCGAGGCACGCATCGAGGAGCATCGTTTCGAACGACGAGAATGGGCCGGCCGCATTGACGGCAACGCACTGACCATTCAGTGCGTCACGGCAGGAGGCGAATTCAGCAAGATCGGCCGCGATCCCACAGTGTGAATCACCCAATGTCAGCGCCGCGCCTTCGGCCCGAGCGCGGTTTCGACCTGCGATCGTCACGTGCAGGCCGCTGGTAGCCAAATCGCGGGCGACATGTGTGCCAAACGTCCCGTAGCCGCCAAACACGATGACATCGGATTTCGACAACTATCTGCCCGCCGCTGTATCTGGTGAAGATGCCAGCAAGCTACGTAGCACCGTTCGCAATTGCCGAACCTTGAGCGGCATCGGCAGCATGATCCGTCTCTCGTTGGTTTCTGCCATTTCTGCCAGGTCTTTGTGGTCTTCATCAACACACAGAATGGCGGGAATGTCTTTGCCTTCGTCCAACTCGGCGAACTTATTGAATGACGCAACGGCTTCCTGTCCGAATTCCGTGGAGCAAAAGATGACACATCCCGCAGGCGGTTCGATGCTTGTCTCCCACCGCGCAAGGGCACGCTGACAATCGCCAATCACCAACACCCGATAACCTCGCCGCTTCAGCAAGTCTCGCAGCGTGTCCTGCATTTCGATATTGGATTCGACGATCATTACACTATGGCCTTCGCCTTCACGCTCGACCGGACCTTGGCCGGCGGCTGCCGCTTCCGCTTTTCCCTCTTCCGTCATGCCGCGCTGCGCAGCTTTGATGTCCGTGAGAAAGTCGCCCGCCGATTGGTATCGCTTTTCGGCGTCCAAGTCCATCGCTTTGTTCACCAACGCCACAACCGATCCCGGCAATCCCGGCTCGTGTTCAGTAATTGGTTTTACATCGCGGAAGCGTGCGGCAGAGAGTCGCTGCGAGACTTCGCGCGTTTCCAACAACGGTGCTTTGCCCGTTAACAAATGGTAGAGCATACAGCCAGCGAAATAGACATCGCTGCGGTTGTCCTCTTTCCGAACACCGGAAATGCGTTCTAGGCCGACGTAATCAACACTGCGTTGACTGCCCTTGGTGGCGCTCTTGTCGTCCTTGGCCGCTTCGGCGATGGCAGCCAACCCGAAGTCCACCAGCATGGCACGGGCAGAACTGGTCACGAGCACATTCGAGAGTTTCAGGTCGCGATGCGTAAGCCCCTTACTGGCGGCGTGTTCGAGCCCCGCGGCGACATCAGCGATCAGTTTTAGACTCTCTTTAACATTGAATTTCTTGCGCTGTTTGAGAAAGTCGCGGAGGTCAGTCCCTTCCACAAACTCCATCACCATGTACGGTCGATCGCGTTCGGTATTCACCTCGAAGACAGGCACGATATTGGGGTGACGGATCGGCATCACCAGATTAGCCTCACGCAGGAAATGGTCACGACGCTCCAAGTCGCCCAGCCATCGATTGCGGAGTACTTTGACAGCAACCACATCGCCAGTGATGGTGTTCTCCGCACGGTATACACGGGCAAACGAGCCGGTGCCGATCAGATAGAGTATCTTGTTCTTTCCATAGAAGAAGAAAATCCGTTCGCCCTTGAGGATCCGGTCGATCTGCAGATTGGTGATGAGCTGCTTGCCCAACATGAAGGACATGAAATCGTCCAAACTCACGTCGCGCGAACCAATTTCGCTCCAAATCGCTTCAATCTGGATATTGTCTAACAGCCCAACGTCGAAAACCCGCTGGGCAAACTTCTCTGTATTCCACTCTGACATCCGCCAGAACCTCCG
>JASLRF010000545.1 GCA_030744095.1 Pirellulaceae bacterium
TTCGTCGTTCTTTCATCCGTCGGGGCTCACCCCAGGCGAAGCGAATGGCCCCGACGGATGAAACAACGACGAAGCCGGACCAACTCAAACACGCCCCACCAACCTGAGGCTTGGTTGTTCAGATTCCCGAGGGGCTCTACAACAGAACGCCACCACAAACACCCCATTCACCCACTAATTCCTCCGAAGAGCCTCGCAATCAGGGGCCGCGGAGCCCATTGCCGAATTCGACGCCGCACGCGGAATCAAAGGGTCGGGCTGGACGGCCGCAAACGACAAACCCCAACGCGCCGACGTCACGACCGATGGCGGCGTCCTGCGAATTGTGGATGAGGAATCGGACAGTCAACCGGAAGACGCCTATTTCCATTTTGAATTAACCAAGCAGCAACGCGCCGCGGCAAGGTCGTCCGGTTTTGTTTACCAGTGGTCGCTGCGCATTCCGAAGGACACAAATGGCAGCACGCGGGCCATTTCCACGGAAGTTTGCATCGTAGGCGACGAGCCAGAAAGTCTCCTGCGGTTTGGGCTTCAGTTTGGTCGCCGCGGATCAGAACTTGTGGCCGCAGTTCATCGAGGTTCGGATGGACAATTGGAGAAAGCACTAGAGGTTGACGATGCTGATGTTTTTCACGACTGGACACTGGTGTTTGATGGCAAGAAGCGGGTTGTCAATCTGCTGCTCGGCGAGTGTCTGTTGTTGAAGGCTCGCATCGATAACCGGGACCAGGGACGCCACCTAGTCTTCGGTTCGCGTTCTACCGGCGAAGGCGTCAGCGAATGGAAACGCGTGCAGTTTTCACTGGGGATGGGCGAACACACGGTTGTCGAACCACCGCGTTCGGAGTCGCTTCGTTTTTGGATCATGGCGAAAGAACGGGCCTCGGTGCCGCAACGTGTCGATGTGTTTACCGGCGACGAGGATGGTTACTTTGCCTATCGAATCCCCTCATTGATCGTCGCGCCCAGTGGTGATCTGCTGGTGTTTTGTGAAGCGCGAAAAACGAACCTCTCCGACGACGGCGACATTGATCTGCTGATGAAACGCAGCACGGACAGCGGCGGCACGTGGTTGCCGCAAGAACTAACCTACGAAGAAGGCGGCGACGCCCGCATCAAATACGGCAACCCAACTGCGGTTGTCGACGAAGAGACAGGCGTCATCTGGCTGGCGGCCAATCGCGATTACCTCACCGAACGCGGAGCCCGCGCGGGAGGAACGCTCGTGCTATTTCGCAGCGAAGACAGCGGAAAAACCTGGTCGAAGCCGATCGATATCACCACCTCGATCAAGAAGTCCGACTGGGGACATTACGCCTTCGGCCCCGGCATTGGCGTGCAAATCCGCCACGGCAAGCACAAGGGGCGGTTGCTGTTTCCGGCAAATTTCCGCAAGAGCTTTGATAAACGTCAACCCAGCTACTCGCACGTCATCTTCAGCGACGACCACGGTAAAACCTGGAAGCTGGGCGGAATCCTCGACGATTATACCAACGAATGTCAGCTTGCCGAGATTGTCGAAAAGGGAAAGCCGGGTCTGCTCATCAATATGCGGAACCACTGGGGCCGCGGTGGGTTTCCCAAAAAGTCCGGCAGCCGGCTGGTAGCGCGCAGCTTCGATGGCGGCCAGTCGTGGGATGCCGAGGCGATGGACAAGGCGCTGCCCGAACCGCCGTGTCAGGCCAGTCTTTATCGCTACTCCTTTGCCGCGAAAGACGAACCAAGCCGGCTGCTCTTTGCAAACCCCATCGGTCCAGGCCGGTCGAATCTTCGCGTGCGTCTGAGCCTGGACGAAGGCAGAACGTGGCCCCACGGCAAACTCATATCGGTCGGCTCAACGGCCTACTCCTGCATGGCGAGGCTACCGGACGATCGCGTCGGAATCATCTACGAACGCGCCAACTACCAACGAATCAGTCTTTCTACTTTCCCCGTGGATTCGCTGGAGCGATGACGTCCAAAGTAACTCCAACATAAGGAAGTTGACCATGATGAATCGAAGAGACGCAATGAAAGGAGTCGCAGCGGGAATTGCCGCGGCGGGGATGTGTTCTACGGCGTCTGGTCGTTTCAGTAGTGAGACGCTTGTCATCGGAGCGGTTGGTTGCGGCGGCCGCGGACGGGCTCATGCGAAGTTGCTCGCTGGGCGAAAGGATGTTCGCATTTCGCACGTTTGCGATCCTGATTTAAAGCGAGCGGAACAGGCGGCGAACGACGTCGAAAAGGTTTGTGGGAAGAAGCCGGTCGTCGTGCAGGACATCCGTCGTGTTCTTGACGACGCGAGTGTCGATGCGATCACGGTCGCCACGCCCGATCACTGGCACGCACCGGCGACAATCCTCGCTTGTAAAGCGGGCAAGCATGTCTACGTCGAAAAGCCGTGCTCGCACAACGTGCGGGAAGGCCGGTTGATGATCGAAGCCGCTCGCAAGTACAAGCGTGTCGTGCAAGTCGGCACGCAGGCTCGAAATTCGAAGCACGTGCGTCGAGCGATGCAGCTTCTGCGCGAAGGAGCGATCGGCGATGTGCTGGTCGCCAAAGCATGGGACAGTCAGTAGCGGGCCAACATCGGACACGGCAAACCCAGCAAGCCGCCGGCTCATCTGAATTACGATCTTTGGCTGGGCCCTGCGCCGAACGAACCGTATCACGCCAATCGTCTGCACTACAACTGGCATTGGCTATTCGCCTACGGCACAGGCGATCTAGGAAACGATGGAGTCCACGAACTTGATCTTGCTCTGTGGGGCTTGGGAGTCGATGGCCAGCATCCGGAGTCGGTCACTGCCAGCGGCGCGAAACTGTTTTTCGACGATGATCAACAGTTTCCCGATACGCAAAACGTGACGTATGATTTCGCTCCCGTGGGAAAGAAAGGCCGCCGGAAGCAGGCGATTTTTGAGCTGCGGATCTGGACGCCATATCGCATGGAAGGGTACGAGAATGGCAACGCGTTCTACGGCACGAAGGGGTTTTTGCTACTCGGCAAGAACGACAATTTCAAGTTGTACCGAGAACGGAACAAGCTGATTGAAGAAACGCCGGCCGACGGAACGAACACCGCAAACACGCTAATCCATCATGCCGACTTCGTAGATTGCATTCGTAACGGTGGCCGACCGCAGGCGGACATTGAGTTCGGACATCACAGCGCGACGGCTTGTCATCTCGGCAATATTGCGTCGCGCTTGAAACGCACGCTCTTCTTCGACGGCGAGAAGGAACAGTTCATCAACGACGACGAAGCCAACAAGCTGCTTACGCGAGACTATCGCGAGGGCCATTGGGCGAGTCTGGCATAATCGAAGACGTTGTTCATAAGTGACCGCTGGAATGGATTGACGAGTGATGATTGTTGATTTTCGATTGTTGTGCTGGTGTGGTGTGGTGGTCCAGCGCAAAACTCGCTGGACCAGCACACCGGAGAGTTAAGGCTCGGCCGAGTTTGTCTACCCTACGCTTCACCCACAGATACTCCACGATCCTCCCCAAGCCTTCGCCAACAAGCGCAATGCGTTCCCGTGCAAGATTCCATTTACGTCGGCATCCGAGTAACCGGCGTCGTGCAACAGGGGCGCGAATTCCTGCAGATCGGCGATCGTGTTGACATCGGTGGGAGTTACTTCAGCGCCGAAGCCGCCGTCCATGTCGGTGCCGATAGAGATGTTGGCTGTTGAGCCGCCGGCGAGATCTGCGATGTGTTCGATGTGAGGCAGCAACCCTTCCATGCCGTACTTGGATACCCAAGTCTCTCGTGACGGACGGTTTTCCCAAACAACGCCGGGGTCGATGAAGAACTGGCAGAAAACCAAGCCGATCACTCCGTCGCGGCGGATTAGTTCATGGATCATCCAATCGTCTAAGTGCCGCTGCCCTCGGACGATTGACCGGCAGGTGCAATGCGATGCCATGATCGGTCCATCCCACAGATCAAACGATTCGCGTACCGCCTGATCGGCCATGTGCGTGATGTCGAGGATCATTCCCGCTTCTTGCAGTGCTTTGTACAACGGTTTGGCCGCCGGCTTCAAACCACCTTCCGTCCCGGTCCCATGGATGTAGGTGTTGTGACCAAAGTGGGCCGGGCCGACGACGCGCAAGCCCGCTTCCCACCAGAAAGCGACATCGTCAGGGTCCGCAATTGGATCTGCGCTCTCCATCGAGAGAATGTGATAGATTGGAGTTGTTTCGGTTGGTTGTCGCCAGGCGGCAACGGCTGCTTCAAGGTCTGCGAGTCCAAGAACGGGTTTGATCTCGCCTCTGCGAGCCATCGCCTGGTAGTAGGCTAGGTGCCCGCGTCCGACCGCCATCGCCTGTTCTTGCGTCCGCATGCCGTCGCGCCGGGGTTGCCCCATGCGGGGCTCGATGCGAGACATGATCGTACTGAGCATGATCCCAACACTGCCTCGCCGCATTTCTGGAAAGGTCACGCTACACAAACCGGTGTTGTAGTCGGCCGCGACCTGGGGCGGCTCGTTTTTTTCCTGGCGGCGAACTTCTTGGGCCGACAACGTGAGATCGCGGTTCCAAAACAGCGCGTCCCACGCCAAGTCGAGGTGTAGATCGATGATGAGCGGAGCTGGCATGATGTGAGGCGTCAGACGCTCCCTTCTTGTTTCAAGTCGCGGATCGCGTTTCGAAAGGCCGTGACTGTTTGGGCTAGATCTTCTTCGCTGTGAACCGCGGACGTGCTGCCCCCGGGCCAACCAAAGATGTCGACTCCATGGACACGCATACCGACTCGAAGGGTAGCGACTACCGGCGAGCGCGCGGCAGCTTTGATCTTGCGGTAATCGAAGCGGCCGCTTTCCAGATCCGCTGTGGTGACAGCGTCGTGCTCCGGATTCGTATAGATGTGGAATCCGGAAAACGTGCCGTAGATGCACCAATCGAGTCCTTCATCGACGAGCACACGATTCAGCTCCTCACGTAATCGGGCGGCGTAGTCCGAGGCTCGCTGGCAAGCGTCCGTCTCGGCAACGATGTCCAGCGTCGTGAATCCCGCGACGGCCGTCACGGGGTTGGCGTTGTACGTCCCATGATGCGAGATCTTCTCACACCCTTGGGCTTGGCAGGCTTCGAGATCCAACAGCTCCATGATGTCGCGCCGCCCAACGATCGCGCCGCCTGGCAAGCCACCTGCCAGAATCTTGGCCAACGTCGTCAGGTCGGGTGTAATGCCAAAGACGCTTTGCGCGCCACCAGGCGAACAGCGGAAGCCGGTGACAACTTCGTCAAAGATCAGCAGCACCTCGTGCTGGGCGGTCAGCTCATGCAGTTCGTGCAGAAAAGCTGGAGCTAACGGAACTTGTCCCCAGGTTGCTCCGGTTGGTTCGAGAATCACGGCTGCGATATCGTCTCGCTCAGCCAGCAACTGCGCAATCGCCTCGATGTCACCGGGAGGACACAATACGATGTTCTCGGCCGTTTCCGGCAAGACTCCCGGTGGCGGCGTGCCATCGTGGTGCGAGGCGACACCGAAAGCTGCATGATCGTGCCAGCCGTGGAAGTGAGTGTTGAAGCGGATGACACGTGACTTGCCAGTGAAAGCCCTCGCCAAGCGGAACGCCAGCAGTGTGGCCTCGGTGCCGGAACTCGTGAAACGAACCAACTCGGCCGACGGCACCAGCCGCTGGACAATTTGCGCCCAGCGAAGTTCCAGCTCGTGGCAAGCGCCGTAATGGGTTCCGAGCCCCAGCTGTTGCCGCACGGCTTCGGTTACCTGCGGGTGCGCGTGACCCAGTAGCAACGAACCGTGCCCGCCGACATAATCGACGTACTCGTTGCCGTCGACGTCCCATTTTCGCGATCCTTCTGCGCGCTGGACGTAAATCGGATATGGTTGGAAGTAACGCGCATCATGGGTGATTCCACCTGGAAACGTGGCTTGCGACTCTTCGGCAAGCTGCTGCGATCGCATGGTGCGACGTCGGTACTCATCGACGACGCTTGATATCGTGCTTGGCATGAGCGGCTCCCTGTTGATTCCTGGCGTGAACGCCGTGCGCTAACCCGGATTGCGCATCGGGCGAATGTGGATTCCACTTTGCGCAGCGTTTTAGGCAATCTAGCCTCGGATCCCTTTCATAGAAGGTATTACGTCGTCACCACATCCGCTCATGACTAATCCGGCCCATCATGCGTGGAGCGCATTAACGCTTGGGACCTAGACGCTTCGGCAAAACAGCGGCCGGTTCCTTTGCCAAACGCGACTTGCCGCCAGATTGTCGCATCGATCCAGACAGTCCGCAAGCGACGCCGGATCGTCGGTCGACCCGGCGCGGCGACCATAACCGTGACGCTTTGATCGTCCTGCGATACTCAGCGGGCCTGCTCGCCACGATCCACCTCGGGATTACCGGAACGCGTGTCACTTTCTCTGTTCCGTCGTTAGTCATCGCACTCGGTCGCCAAATGGAAGAGGCAGTCACCACGTTCGACAGGACCGGGGACGCGGCGACAAATGATTTGCCCGTCGTGCTGGAAGTGCGTCGTGACAGGTTCCCGCCAAGGAGTCTGCGGGCAGTAGATAGCGGCAGCTGGTTGCCCTGCCTTCACATCGTCGCCGAGATCTGCCAACGGCTCCCAGACGCCGTAGTCCGGACTGTAAACATAGTAGTCGAAACCGCGAACCTCCATGACTCGCGTCGGCGGCAGATCTTCTCCGACCTCAATGTCTGGAAGACTGCCAAGGTGCTTCAGCACGCGACGCACACCACGTTCTGCCACTCCCAATGA
This sequence comes from Pirellulaceae bacterium, assembly GCA_030744095.1. Next base: position 6,739 of record JASLRF010000545.1, read on the forward strand.
ATCGACCGAGGTTGTCCCTGATCCGCCAAGCTCGGTTGCGATCCCTGCAACGCCGGCCCGTTCCGCAGCGGCCAGCATCGTTCGATTCTCGCGATTAGGCGAAACCCAATAGCAGAGCGGTGCTGCAAACGCTTTCAGCATCTCGCGCTGCTTGTCGGCCAGTTCCTTGTTCTCGACGGGGCAAGCGAGCGCGCTCGGCAAGTACATCAAGGAGCTTCCTCCCGAATGAAGATCGATCAAAAAATCCGAAATCGAAAGCAACTCGGACTCGATGTAGTGCGCGATCGCGGAAGTTGGACGTCCATCGGGATTGCCGGGGAAGGAACGGTTGAGATTCAAGTCGTCGATAGGCGAGACGCGCAGTCCGGCCAACGCCGCAGGAAAGTTGGCGGCCGTGAGCATGATGATCCGTCCGCGGACGTCCGCCGGCTGCAGTTCCTGACACAGTTTCATCAACGCGAGTTGGCCTTCGAATTCGTCGCCGTGGTTTCCGGCAGACAGCAACACGCTGGGGCCAGAACCGTTCTTAATGCAAATGATCGGGATGCCGATCCAACCGTAGGCGGATCGATGAACCGAGTGAGGAAGTCGCAAGAAACCTTGTTGCTTGCCGTCTTGACCGAAATCAACTTCCGACGTGATGCGAGATCTATTTGTCATCCGTAAATTGCTTCCTGTTTGTAGTGCCGAGTACTTCAGAATGTTTGTCGATGAATATCGCTGGCAAGTTGATCGCTGTATGCGAACAGCGCGGGTGTTCCGCCGGTGTGAATGAAGACGACGTTCTGCTGGGGCGTGATTCGATCTTGGCGAATGTGATCGATCAAGCCGGCCATGCTCTTGCCGCTGTACGATGGATCGAGCAGGATGCCTTCCGTTCGAGCCAACCGTTGAATCGCTTCGAGGCACCCGGGAGTCGGAATGCCGTACCCCTCGCCGACGTACTCCTCCGAGACCTGTATGTCTGAAGGGCCGAGTTGTGTCTCGATCTCCAGTCGTTTCGCCGCATCGTTGGCGATCTGCGTCATAACCGCTTGAGTATCCCAAGGCCAAACGATCGGCGTGATGTGTTGAACGGGGAGTTTCAACCCGAGGGCTGCGGTCGCCAGCGAGACACCCGCGCCTGTCGAACCGGCCGAACAGAGGTAGATCGCATCTGGCGTGAAGTCGTGCAGAGCTGCCTGTTCGAGCAGTTCGATAATCGCAGAGACGTAACTGAGGGCGGCCAGAGGCTTGACGACTTTCGGTTCGCGCTCGTAAACCTTGCGTCCCTGCCGGCGCAGGCGCTTGGCGGCTTCAGCGATCTTGGCATCGACGCCTGGTCCTTCAGCTTCGTCAACGATCTCGATACTGGCCCCAACGAGATGATCGACCAAAAGGTTTCCCTGCACAGCATCAGGTCCATCTGCTGGCTTGCCACGACCGAGAACCAGATGGCAAGCTAAGCCAACTTTTGCACAGGCAGCTGCTGTCTGCCGGCAGTTGTTACT
>JASLRF010000546.1 GCA_030744095.1 Pirellulaceae bacterium
CCTAACCTGTTCTCAGAAAGTGCAGTTTGCCAGTTCTATTTGTTCTTTTCAATTCTGTTTACTCAAACTTCGTGACGAGGGCGATGACATGGTCCGACGTGTAGAAGTGAGATGCCCTTCCCCCAGATCCGGGTTTACGCTGGTCGAGCTGCTGGTGGTGATCGCTATCATCGGCATCCTGGTGGCCTTGCTGTTGCCGGCGGTGCAGGCGGCCCGTGAGGCCGCGCGCCGCATGCAGTGCTCGAACAATCTTAAGCAGCTAGGCATCGCCACCCACAATATGCACGACACGTACAAGCGACTACCACCTCTGTGTGCGCGCAGCGCCAGAACCCGATTGACCGTACCCGGCCCCTTCAAGGGGCCATATGGCCGGACGGTGTTTCACTGGATGTTGCCTTTCATGGAGCAGCAGACGATCTACGACAAGTTGAATCCGAACCAGACGTATGCTGGACTCCAGTATTTTCAGGTCATCAATACCTTCCTCTGCCCGTCCGAGATCTCCACCACCAACGGCAAATCGTCGACGACATACGGTGGAGCACACAACTGGGGCGCACAAAACTATGGCGCGAACTACTACGTGTTTGGCGATCCGGATCGCCGCAGCACCGAGGGTTCGAAAAGACTGGCGAGCATCACCGACGGGACATCCAACACTATCGTCTATACCGAGATGTACGGTACCTGTGGTTGGTCGAGCAACACGGCCTTCATGTATGGCAGCTTGTGGGCTGATTCGAACAGTATCTGGCGTCCGGTTTTTTGCACGAATACACGCAGTAAGAATCCGAACCGAACCGGTTACCCTCCCTGCCTGAAATTCCAGGTGCGGCCAAACTGGCAGAGCCAGTGCGATCCGAGTCGTGCTCAGTCGACCCACCCAGGTGGCATCATGGTCTGCCTGGCGGATGGAAGCGTGCGGTTGGTAGTCAATACGATCGACGCCACCGTATGGGCCAATGCTTGTGATCCACGCGACGGCCAGCCTTTGGGAAGTGGCTGGGAATAACCAATGGGCGGCAGCCCAGCTGCCTAACCGACCGTGAGAAAGAGAGCAAACGTATGAAGCGACATGCTTGCGTGGGTACCAGACGTCATCTCCGCTTGCCACTGATGGCTGGTATCACGATATTGGCTCTGCTCTGCCAGGGAGGGTGTGGAGGTGAGTCTGTTGAGATGCCGGAAACACATGCCGCTGGGGGAAAAGTCCTCGCGGCGAGCCGCTCGGAGGTGGGCTGGTCGAGTTCAACTCGACCAGCGGTAAGACGTACTCGACCAACGGTGTGATCGAGCCAGATGGCACATTTTCACTGAACACGATGGTCGACGGTGAGACCATCGAAGGAGCCACACCAGACACCTATCAGGTGATAGTGATGCCGCACATGTCCGACGATCCAGAGCAGCAACATGCGAGCGAGCCCGTGCAGCTCTCGGAAACATTTGAGATCACGGCGGGCGGGGAGAATAATTTTACCATCCAACTGAGGAAGTAGCGCGGCAGTTGCCGCCAGGACTGCCTGGAACGCGGACCTGTGTTGCCGTGCAGGCTGCCGCGGCCTCCGTATTGTCGCTACCCGCTGCGCGGCGTGCCCCATTTAGGAAATGCGGGGCTGGGGGCTGGTGAAGAACAAAGCAAGACTCTTCCGGGCTCACCAGCCAAGCACGGTCTAACGAAACCGGCAAAATGTCAATAGATTGGAGCGACACTTGATGAGCGAATCAACTCGCCCTGCCAATCTGAACACTTATTCCGCAGGTCAATTTCCTGGCACGCGGCTAAGGCGAAATCGGCGACATGATTGGTCGCGGCGGTTGGTGCGTGAAAATACGCTGACCGTCGACGACCTGATTTGGCCTGTCTTTATCCATGATGGCCAGAATCTGCGTGAGGCAGTACCGTCCATGCCAGGCGTCGAGAGGCTCTCGGTCGATCTGCTGGTCGAGGCCGTTGACACGGCCAGACAGCTGGGGATTCCAGCGGTTGCCTTGTTTCCCGCCACAGACCCCAGCCACAAGACGGACGATGCCGCCGAGGCCTACAATCCCAATAATCTGGTCTGCCGTGCCGTGCAGGCCGTCAAGCAGTCACATGGCGACGACATCGGCATTCTGTGCGACGTCGCCTTGGATCCCTATTCCAGTCATGGCCAGGACGGCCTTGTTCGGGACGGGTATGTTGTCAATGACGAGACCCTTGCCGCACTCTGTCGGCAAGCAGTCGTGCAGGCAGCCGCAGGCTGCGATATCATCGCGCCTTCGGACATGATGGATGGCCGCGTCGGCACGATCCGCCAATCGCTCGACGAGGCCGGTTTTCAACATGTTCAGATCATGGCTTATGCTGCCAAGTACGCGTCGGCATATTATGGCCCCTTTCGCGATGCCGTCGGTTCGTCGGGCAGCTTAGGGTCTGGCGATAAAAAAACCTATCAGATGGATCCCGCCAACGGCGACGAAGCGTTGCGTGAAGTGGCACTCGACCTCCAAGAGGGTGCGGACATGGTGATGGTCAAGCCAGGGCAGCCCTATTTGGATATCGTGCGCCGCGTGAAGGAGACGTTCGGCGCACCAACTTTTGCGTATCAGGTCAGCGGCGAGTTCGCCATGATGTCCGCCGCGTGCCAGCGCGGGTGGCTCGACCGCGATCGCGTAGTTCTCGAAAGCTTGACGGGTTTCAAGCGTGCCGGGGCTGATGGCGTGTTGACGTATTGGGCAATCGAAGCGGCAAAGTTGCTCAACGAATAGAACAGACTCCGCGACAGATGCCGTTTTCGAAACGAGTTGTCTACGTCACTAGCATTTTCCAGTGCCGGGGCAAGCGGACCAGGCCGTTACGCTTCCACCAAGGCTTCGCTCACCGTCAACCCAATCTCGAGTGACAGCGGTCCCCAATCACATTCGAACGGAATGACCAGAGGCCGTACTTCCTTGTCAAAGCCTACCAAGAGGTTCTCGCCCATAACCACCATCGGCAGCGAGAGCGTCATTGACAACGACTCCAATTCCGACTTGGCTGCACCCGCCACCATATTTGTCAGTTCACCGATGGCGTCAATCACGTCTTCGTCAATGGACTCCTTCTCGATTCCAAGCAACATCCCCGTGGCGCGCACGGCGACCGAGCGGGCAAGGCTTAACACGACAGTACCCGACCCCTTCTCGCCTGAAAGGCCGATAATTCCACTCACTTCATGCTGCGATTGAAATTGGTCTGTGATACCGAGTTCACCCCTCGTTAACTCGCACTGCAACATCGTCTCAAATACATTGTGCGTTGCGAGGAGAAACGGGTTTATATAGTCCAGATTCATTGTGTTCTTTTCATGATAGGCCGAACTCAGACGGCGGCATACTTTTCCAGTTTTTCTCGGAGTCGATCAGCGTCGAAGGGTTTTGCCAGGTAGTCCGTTACACCTGCCTGGATCGCTTCCAACACACGACCTTTTTCGTTCTCCGTCGTAATCATGATTACGGGAACATCCGATCCTTGCTCGCGGATCGCCTTGAGCACGTCAAGACCTGTCTTGTTGGGCATGTTCCAGTCCGTGAGCACAATGTCAAAAGTGCCCTCACCGAACTTCTCGATCGCGTCAACACCGTCCGACGCTTGGACAATGTCAGTCACTCCGATTGTGTTAAGCGACCGAATGATGATTGTGCGCATGACGCCTGAATCATCTGCGACGAGTACTCTTTGGCTCATGATCGTTTTCCATTCGTTTGATAGTGATTAATAACTGCATCAGAACTCATTGTGCGGATAAACCGAAAGCCTCACGCACATCCGAAGAGTGCCGTCAGGTCATTCTTCGACAGCCGATAGTAGCCGCTATCCTTCTTGACGGGCTTGTCGCCGGATCGCAAGCGACGTTGTACGACGGATCGTTCGATTCCACAGTGGTTCGCGATCTCCTGCTGCGAGCGAAAGAGAATCTTTTCGTCGTCGAGCCGACCACGAAGCCTCTGCCGAAGATCACGGGTAAAGCGAATCAAGTCACGACGGCTGATAATCCCCACGAGCTTGTCACCACAAACGACGGGGATTCGTCGAAAACGCTGGCGAACGAACAGATCGACTAGGTCGATCAACTGATCGTCTTCCGTCACGGTCACAACATTTCGTTGCATGTAATCAGAGATCAAGTGCGATTGACACTTTGAATCGGAAAACAGTTCCAAAAGGTCGCGTTCGGAGACAATTCCAACCAGGCGGTCGTCGCAGTCAACGACTGGAAGCCCGCTGATGTGATGCCTAAGGAGCATCGCACATGCGTCATCGACAGTTGCCTCAGGTCGGATCGTAACGACATTCGTCGTCATGACCCGTTTCACCAGCAAACTCATGACCTATCCCTCTAATTGATCCGTGAGCCGAAAGGCGTTCTCGCAAGGATAGCTTGCTAATGGGACCGCCGCAGAGAAAAGCGAAAACGAGCCAGTTGACCTCATGGTCAGCATGATCCAGCGGCAGCGGTTTTGGACGGTTCGTGATTTCCGCTGTAGCGTGTCCTGGGATCGCCTCCGCCCTGTCTGCCAAGCAGATCGCCGATCTTGGCGTAAGCTTCAACAGAGGGGACTGAGTTGATTGGCGAAGGAACGCATCCTTGTTGCAAGTGTTTGGGAGTGATTCGATGATGGCTCGGATTTGCGGGACGATGTCGCACGGCACGGTTACGATGCTAGTCGCTGCCTTGATCGGACTGTGCGCAATGCCCGGAGAAACGGTCGAAAGCGATCGTGCGGCTTTGACTGGACGATCTGAAGCCGGCGATTCCACAGACAAGAAAGCCAACCGTCGGACTCGCGAAGGTGCCACGTTAGAGGCCGAACTTGGCGAGTTTCGCGAAGCGGGCGAACGAATCCGTTTCTATCTGAGAGACGACACGACATCGTTCATGGCTCTCGAAAACCTGGCGCTAGATCGCGTTTCGCGAGTGCTTGACGAAAGCACATCGCCGCGCACCTGGAGCGTTTCTGGCGTTATCACAGAATACCGAGGCAGCAATTATCTGTTGGTAACGCGGGCCTCTCTTAAGGCTCGAGCCAGTCGGGGCACCAACGCCACGCCACGCAACTGAAGTCCGACACGTCAACACCGTGAAGGATCTTGGTGCCCGGATTCATGAGAATTCGGGAGGGGCGGCTTGATTCCGAAGTTTCGCGACGGCTGCTACGGTGATTCACGTCGATCCCCTGTGAATGAGCATCCTCTTCTGCATTGCTTGCCAGTTGCGGCATCGGCGCCCACACCGAATTCGGCTTGAGCTTTAAAATGTGCGGTTTGCCGGTCAAATGAGGCAGCAATCCCACTGTTGACACGCGCAGTGGCTCGCTTATCATGATTACGCTATCAGCCAAACTAGCCACATCGTCAACGCAATCGGCCGTCAGCGGGAGACGCAATTCGTGTCAAATCATCTTGAAATCTCCGATGTCGGAGACGTCTGCGTTGTTCGATTTTCCAATGGCAAGATCCTGGATGCCTCGAATATCGAGGAATTGGGAACACAGCTATTCAATCTCGTCGAAAATGAGAACCGACAGAAACTGTTACTGAATTTCCAAGACGTCGAATTTCTCTCAAGCGCGGCACTCAATAAACTCATTATTCTGGACAAGAAAACGAAAGGCATCAGCGGCAAACTGAAATTGTGTAGCCTGCGACCGGAAATTCTCGAAGTATTCGTCATCACGCGGCTCAATCAGCTGTTCGAAATTGCCGAGAATGAAAGAACGGCTTTAGACTCGTTCTAGGGCGCGTGCCGATTCGTTGTTGCGGTTTTTCGCCGTTTGGACTCATGAAACAAAGC
>JASLRF010000547.1 GCA_030744095.1 Pirellulaceae bacterium
CACGACCTTCGCCACCGATGATTATGGCCTTCGGCCAAACACGACCAATTGCTTACGATTCCTGGGGCGATGCCCCAGGCTACGGTGATTGATGGCCGTTGGCCAATGCTAGTTTGCAATTGCACAATTTCAAAACTCGCAGGCTAGTGAATAATCCGGATTGTGCTTTCTTGTTGGCAGATTTCGCCAGGTCTCATTCTTCGCCTCCAGCCACTTCATTGACGACGATCTCCAGTTCTTCCATGTAAGGCTGCTTGCCATCGACAATCGATTTTAGCGTCAGTCCCAATTCATTGTGGCCACGAAACGGCGGGCAGTCCGCTAGAGAGATTTCAAAACATTGCCCCGGCAGACCGCCGCGGCGCTTGCCCACTGGGACGCGGTTGATCTTGGCTTGATCCATGATCTTCCCGTTGAAGTCAACGGTCATCAGATCGTCGGCACTTAGATGATAAACCCAGAACGTGAGGTGACCTGATAGCCTTTCGCCCGAGCGGCCATCGGCCATGCGGAAGGGGAAGGCAAGCCGCTTTCCGACATCGTGTTGGTCGAACGTCAGCACAGGGCTGTTGACGTGCCCCAGCGGACTGCGACCTTCGTCATACCATGGATAGTTGCGAACCGGCGGTTTGCGGCTCGAGATACCTTTTCCCATCGGGAGGTAGCGATAGGTGCGAGGTCCGGCAAAAACGCTTTCATTCGACTTGACCGCTTGTGTCCATCGAGCCATGCGAGCTTGTTGTTCCGGCGCGGCAGTGGACTGGCTGCCGAAGTGGATTCCAACGTTCCAAAACGAAATGCTGTCGGCGCCCCAGGTGTAGTAGTTGGCAGCGGCACCACGGGCTTCCGATTCGGTGAGCAGCATACCGAGGTAACTGTTCGTTTTATGCTTGGAAGACATGGCGACGGGCCGATCGAGAATAGCCGGCGGTCCGCTGTAGATCGTGCCGATCATGTTGCCCATCACGACAATCGTGTCCACGTCTGCCGGCCTTGTGAAACGAGTGAACTCGTCGACCGGAAGCTGTGGATCGGTGTTGTTCCAGGTTGAGATCACGACATAGTCGATCCAGCCGCGTTTGACCCACTTCTCGATGTCGACGCCTGCCAGCCAACAAGCGGCCAGCGATTCGGGAACTCGCACGCCAAGCGTCAGCTGGTCCCGGCCGCGTTTCGTTGCAGCGGCACCGAGTATCGTATGGATCTGACCAACATATTCCGTCATGACGGCTGCTTTTTCGCGTCCCTGATCCCTGGGAAAATGCTTCGCCCAACGCACGAAGTTCAATTCCAAGCCGTCGACATCGTACTCTTCAGCGATCTCACGCATGATGCCAAGGCGATGCTCGCGGACTTCCGCGTGTGAATAATCCAGGGCGGTTTCGTTGGTGCGTTCGTCAGGCTGCTGGATGACAAATCGCGGGTTGTCGATGGTGAATTTTGGGCAGAGTGGATGAGCATGTCCGATCTGCCGATGATGCGTATCGTTCATGCGAATCGCAGCCAGCACTTCCTTGTCTTTGGCACGCATGTGCTCGGTCACGACCCTCAGAACATCCGTCCCTTCTTTACGCAAAGCTCGAATGCCGGCCGCCCAGCTATTGGAGTAGTCTTCGCCGAAGCGATCACCGTACGTTTCACCTGCCTTCGAATCAAAAGTACAGATGTCTGGTGTGGCCGCGAGAAAAACGTAGGTGGAAAATGGGACAGCCGCAGCCTCCTTATCCAGCCATTGTTTGACGAATTCCGTCGCGCCTCTTGGCGGTGTCTCCGAAAGCATCTGGGCGTCGTCGTTGAAGACGATACGTGGTTGCCTTTCTTCCGCGTTCATTGAACCGGCTGCTAATATGACGATCGCAATCATCGCATTAAACAAACGCATCACGAACCTCCGGCAAACAGGGTAGACTGACTCTCTGTGTCCGAACAGTGGATTGTGTCCGAGCGGGTTGTAAGGCGGTATACTGTCGTGGTGGCCATGATAACCTATCTGTATCCCACCAGTTTGGTTTGGGATCACATCCACGGCTTCGATCTTGCCGGAACTCGTTCAGACAAAGGTGAGCCACTGATTCACGCCGATGTCGACCACATGTTTAACGAGATGCCCGCGGACTGAAATTCATCGATAAGGAAAACTTTTCATGCGATTCTGCCGCATTGTTGCTGTATTCGTTTTTGCACTACCTGTGGTGGTAGGAGCCGCGGAACGACCGAATATTGTCCTGATCCTTGCCGATGACCTCGGCTATGGCGACGTGGCCTGCTTTAACCCGGAGTCGAACATCGCTACGCCCAATCTCGATCGTCTCGCGACGCAGGGTATGCGGTTCACGGACGCCCATAGTCCATGCACGGTCTGCACGCCCACGCGGTACAGCCTGATGACGGGCCAGATGGCGTTTCGAGTCCCTCGAGGCGGCAGTGTGTTCACCGGTGCCGGCGGACCGTCCTTGATCCAAGCCGGTCGACTAACTCTTCCCGAGATGCTTCGCGGTAAAGGCTACACCACCGCCTGCTTTGGCAAATGGCATGTGGGGATGACATTTTACGATCAGCAAGGCGAACCGATCCATCAGGGAGGATTGGCCGCGGTTAAGAGAATAGACTACTCGCGGCCGATCAAAGGCGGGCCCATCGATGCCGGATTCGATCATTTCTTTGGAACCGCTTGCTGCCCAACAACCGATTGGCTTTACGCATTCATCGACGGAAATCGAATTCCCATGCCGCCGACAAAACAACTAGACCGCGGCCCGTTGCCCAAACACCCCTACGCCAGGGACAACCGACCGGGGATGGTTGCAACGGATTTCGACGTGCAAGAAGTCGACATTACGTTCTTGAAGAAGAGTCAGCAATTCCTGGAAGACCATGTCAAGGCGTCGCCCGATCGGCCGTTCTTCCTCTACCATGCGACACAAGCGGTACATCTGCCGTCGTTCCCCGGCAATGCGTTCAAAGGGAAGACGCAATCCGGGCCGCACGGCGACTTCATCTTCGAACTCGACGACGTCGTCGGCGAGTTGATGGAAACGCTGGAACGTCTTGGTGTCGCGAAGAACACGGTCGTCATCTTCTCCAGCGACAACGGCCCCGAAGTTGCCAGCGTCTACTACATGCGGCAGGACCATCACCACGACGGCGCTCGACCTTGGCGCGGCATCAAGCGAGACAACTGGGAAGGTGGACATCGAGTTCCATTTATCGTTCGTTGGCCGGGCAAAGTGCCGGCCGGAACAACGTCGGACCAAATCACTTCGCTGACGGATGTCATGGCAACCGTGGCCGCCATCGTTGATGCGAAGCTACCCGACAACGCCGCGGAGGATAGCTTCAACATGCTCCCCGCGTTGCTAGGCAAGGACAAAGGTCCAATCCGCGACTACATTCTGCAACAGGGATTCGGTGGCACTCGGTATCTAGCGATTCGTCGCGGTCATTGGAAGTACCTGGCCCATAAAGGATCCGGTGGCAACCGCTACGAGTCACATCGCCTGCTGAAGAAGTATTACTTGCCCGATACCGCGCCCGATGCACCGGGCCAACTGTACAATCTGGAAACCGATCCAGGCGAAACCAAGAATCTCTATTTTGAAAATCCGAAGATTGCCGAGCAGTTGAAGTCGCTGTTGAAGGAATCGCTGGAAAGTGGCCGCAGTGTCGTAGAACGAAATTAGTCGATCTTCCGTACCCGTCAGCTGATAGGCTACTTTGAGATGGCTACTTCGTGGTGCTCCAAGACCCTCTTTGGCTGCGGACGCTTCGTAAGACGGAAGCACCTCGAAAAGAAGCCTGTTCCAGTGGTGGGGTAGTGTTGTCCCATCGGTATACTTACACTCTTTAAGCGGATCTTGATATCCGCTTTATGAAGAAGGTTCTCGTTGCCGGAGACAGGTCACTAGCGAGGCCGTGCCGCGGACCGACACGAGCTATCGCTCGGTTGCAGCGACCCGCTCCCCGACCAACCTGCGGTCGGTGCCGTCGCTAATAACTCGACTCATTTGTAAACGGAAGACCTGGTACAAGCTTTCTAGCTGGACACCGCCACTTTGCGACGAAGGATATTCCTAACAATCGTATCTATCATTGTTTACATCAATGTTATCTTCGCCCTGAAAGGGCCTCAACATGACAGCCCAGGGCCACGCCCTGGGAATATGAAACATCCATAATGCTCGCCCTGAAAGGGCTAAGAATTTTCGCTTTCACCATCACGGGTTCTCGGTTTGGCTGGCCGGCGGCGAAGTCAAAGGCGGAACGGTCTACGGTGCTACGGACGATTTTGGATTCAAGGCCGTGGAGAGCCCGGCCCACGTACACGACCTGCACGCCACAATCCTGTACTTGCTCGGTTTCGATCACGAGAGGTTCACCTGCCGCTGTGCCGGTCGCGATTTTCGACTGACCAACGTTTCCGGTCGCGTTGTCGAAGAGATCGTGGCTTGAGGGAATCAGATTGCGCACAGAGAAAGAATAGGACCACAGGATGTCAGGCATGAACCGTTCACAAAACCGGAGTCATCGGCTGTCGAAAGACGCGCCGGGTGCGGGTACCCAGATGGCAATAGTGTTGATGGGAATTGTGCTGGTGGCTGGCGTCGGCCACGCCGCAGACGACGTCCAGTACAATCGCGACATCCGGCGAATCCTCTCGGACAACTGTCTTACTTGTCATGGACCGGACGCAAAACAGCGCGAAGGCGGCTTTCGACTCGATCAACGCGATAGTGTCCTGGCGGAAGCTGAATCGGGCGAGCGGCCGATTGTGCCAGGCGATGTGTCGGCTAGCGAACTTTATCTACGCATGGTCAGCGAGGACGATGACGAGCGCATGCCGCCGCCAGATTCCAACAAGACAGTTACGCCGGAAGAAGTCGAACTGATCCGCCGATGGATCGAGCAGGGCGCTGCGTATCAGTCACATTGGTCGTTCGTACCGCTGGCGAAAGTCACACCGCCGCCAGCGTCGGCGCAACGAGTCGTCAATGACATTGATCGCTTTGTGTTGGCGCGGCTCGAGCGAGACGGTTTTCAACCGTCTCCGCAAGCAGACCGCCGAACGCTGATTCGGCGTGTGACGCTGGATCTGACCGGACTTCCGCCTACGCCTGATGAAGTCGATGCATTTGTCAACGATCAGAAACCGACGGACGTGGCGTACGAAAGGGTCGTTGATCGCTTGTTGAAGTCGCCTCGTTATGGCGAGCATATGGCATACGCATGGCTTGACGCTGCGCGTTATGCCGATAGCGACGGATACGAAAGCGATCCGCTGCGCAACATGTGGCCGTGGCGCGATTGGGTCGTGTGGGCGTTGAATGAAAACATGCCGTACGACCAATTCATCATCGAGCAACTCGCGGGTGATCTGTTGCCCGGCGCAACAATGCGACAGCGGCTGGCCACCGGTTTCAACCGAAACCATCGGCTGAATAACGAGGGAGGCATTCTGCCCGAAGAATGGCTGGTGGAATATGTCGCCGATCGTGCCGAAACAACCGCCACAGTGTTCATGGGGCTTGGTTGGGGCTGCGGCCGGTGTCACGAACATAAGTACGATCCAGAGACACAAGAGGACTACTACCGTCTCTTCGCGTTCTTTCACAACTTGCCCGAAAAAGGGTCGGCACGAGGAGACTCGAACGCCGAGCCGATGTTGAGTGTGCCGCGACTTTCGGATATCGAGAAGTTTGAGGTCGATCACGCCGCGCTTCAGAAGGTACAACAGAAACTGAACCAGATCGCTGCCACAGACGACTTCAGCAGCCAGTTTCAGCAGTGGCTGGCGCAGCTGAATGAAGAACAGCTAACAAAACTACCCAAAGAGCTTGCCAAACTGCCCGTCGCAAAGTGGAACGAGAAGCAACGTTCGCAGGCTCGACGCCATTTCCTAGAGACCAGCTACGAAGCTGGATCGGCTCTGCAAGAGCAAATCAGCAGCCTGCAGCGCAAGCAATCGCAGATGCTCAAGACCGGCTCCAAAGTGATGGTCATGGCTGACATGGCTCAACCACGTCAGACCCACATCCTAGAGCGCGGCGCCTACAATCGTCCTGGCAAACCAGTGACCGCGGGTACTCCGTCGTGGCTGCCGCCGATGGACGAATCGTGGCCGAAGAATCGGCTGGGTCTGGCGCGTTGGTTAGTGGATCAGCGGCATCCGTTGACGGCACGTGTGGCGGCGAATCGGTTTTGGGCGCATCACTTTGGCGTGGGCCTGGTGAAGATGCAGGATGATTTTGGAACACAGGGTGAACTACCTTCACATCCGGAACTACTGGACTACCTGGCGCTGCATTTCATGGAGTCCGGCTGGGATGTGAAGGGGCTGCACAAGCTGATCGTGTTAAGCAGCACTTATCGCCAGACGTCCGACGTGGCCGTTTCACTTCGCACTACGAAGCGCGGTTACGAGTTTGATCCAGAGAATCGTCTGCTGGCACGTGGACCCCGATTACGATTGCCGGCTGCGGTGATTCGCGACCAGGCCCTGGCCGTTAGTGGATTGCTTGTCGAACAGCGGGGCGGACCGCCGGTCAAGCCTTACCAGGTGGACGGTCTGTGGCGAGAGATCATCAAGGGAGGTCCTACATACAAGCCGGACACCGGCGACAAACTGCGCCGCCGAAGCCTGTATACGCTCTGGCGCCGAGCCGTCAAACCGCCCTTGATGATGTTGTTGGATGCCAATGAGCGAGATACCTGTAAGGTCAGTCAGCAACGCACCAACACTCCACTACAGGCTCTCTTGCTCTTGAACGATGTCACATTCGTCGAGGCTGCGCGGGGCCTGGCCGAACGACTGATCCGTGAAGGTGGCGACAATACCGCGGACCGCATCGCCTACGGCATGATGCAGACAACGGGTCGCCGACCAACGGACGAAGAGTCTCTGATCCTGGAAGGCGAGCTTGAGAGTTACCGTGCGACTTACGAATCGGCACCGGATGCAGCCAAAGCACTCATCGCCGTTGGCGAAACGAAGCCGGATGCGGAACTACCAGCGGCTGAACTAGCTGCGTACACAGCGTTGGCCCGGCTGTTGCTTAATCTGGATGAAACGATCACGAGTGAATAGCGAAAGTCGTGGTTCGCTCCGCGAACCAACGTTTTGTTCGCGACAAACGACAATGACGAGGAACCAAGCCATGAATCCCGCCGACGAATTCGTTCGCCTGGAAACGCGACGGCATTTTCTAGCTTCCAATGCAGTCGGCATCGGGGCGACCGCATTGGCCAGTTTGCTGGGTGACTCACCCGCCGCGGCGGCAGATAAATCCAGCAAGCGCAACGCGAACGGCGGCATCGAGGGCATTCGGCATTTCGCGCCGACTGCGAAACGAGTCATCTTCCTCTTTCAATCCGGCGGTCTATCACAGTTGGACCTGTACGATTACAAGCCTCGCCTTAAAGACCAGCTTGGAAAGAACCTCCCCGATAGTGTGCGGATGGAGCAACGCCTGACCGGCTTTACGAAAGACCAGAAAACGCTGCCCATCGCGCCGTCGAAGTTTGTCTATCGGCAACGAGGAGAATCTGGTACGTGGTTCTCCGAATTGCTGCCGAATCTGGGCAAGCAAGCAGACGAGATTTGCCTCATCAACTCGGTTTACACCGAGGCGATCAACCACGATCCGGCTCGAACGCTGTTGCAGACCGGCGCCCAATTGGCAGGCAGACCCAGTGTTGGTGCCTGGGTCACATACGGGCTCGGCAGTCCCTGTCACGATCTTCCGGCGTTTATGGTGCTGACGTCGATCGGCAGTTGCAAGCGAAC
>JASLRF010000548.1 GCA_030744095.1 Pirellulaceae bacterium
GCGATTGTCCTGGACGACCTCGACGCTGGATTTTTCACGCAGGACCAGATGTCGTTGATCCAGGAATTCGTCAGCCATCGGGGCGGTGGGTTCTTGATGCTGGGCGGACGCGAATCATTTACCGGTGGCAAGTACGATCGGACGCCGATCGGCGAACTCTTGCCGATTTATCTAGATCGCGTTTCGGACGAGCCGTTGGAACGGTATCGCTTGGACCTGACTCGCGAGGGGCTACTGCAACCCTGGGTCCGGCTCCGTTCGACGGAACAAGATGAGGAAGAACGGATCCGCGAGATGCCTGCCTTCAAAACTGTCAATCGAGTCAATACGCTCAAACCGGGGGCTACGGTGTTGGCGAATCTGCAGTCCGACGACGGCCACGACTATCCGGGGCTGGTGGTCCAACGTTTCGGCAAGGGCCGCGCCGGGGCAATTCTGATCGGAGATATGTGGCGATGGAGTCTGAGACGTCGCGATTCCCAAAATGACGACCTTCAGCAATCATGGCGACAGACAATGCGTTGGCTGGTTTCCGATGTCCCTGGCCGCATCGATGTTGACGCCCAACACCAAGACGACAATCCCAGTAATCCCATCGAGCTGCATGTAACGGTTCATGACGAGTCGTACGATCCTCTCGATAATGCCAGCGTGACCGTCACGGTCACGACACCCGATGACAAGACCGTCGAATTGACGGCGGCCCCCAGCCAGAACAAGGCTGGCATCTATGTCGCGTTGTACCAGCCAAGGCTGGCCGGTGGTTATCGAGCACAAGTTCTGGCGCTGGCCCCGGATGGAAGCGAAATCGGGCAACGTGAAACAGGCTGGGTGGCCGACCCGGAAACGAAGGAGTTTGAATCGTTGATACCCAATCGAACACTCTTGCAAGAAATCGCCGAGAAGACTGAAGGCGAGGTGATCGAGCTGTCCGACATTCATGGTTTCGTCAGCAGCCTGCCGAGCCGCAAGATCCCCGTGACCGAACCTTGGATCTACCCGCTCTGGCATCAGTGGGGCGTATTCTGCCTTGCTGCCGCCTGCCTGATTGGTGAATGGGGCCTGCGCCGCTGGAAGGGGCTGGCATGATGACAGGACTCCTGCTTCTCCTTGCCGCGTTGACACTGGATGACGCTCCGTCTCGACAGCACGTACTGGTCGTGATCGGTGCCGAAGGCACGCCAGAATACGGCGAGAAGTTCCGGCAATGGTCCACGCGTTGGGAGCAGGCCGCCGAGCAAGCAGAGGCGTCGTTTGCCGCCATCGGTCTCGATACACTCGGGGATACCGACGATCGCGACTCGTTGCAACTCATGCTCAAGGAAGCCGCCACGGCCACCACGGAAGAACCGATGTGGCTGGTCTTGATTGGCCACGGCACATTCGACTCGCGTACGTCCCGCTTCAATCTTCGCGGGCCCGATGTGACTGCAACCCAGTTGTCAGCATGGACCAAGCCGATTCAGCGGCCGTTGGTCGTGATCAACTGCGCTTCGGCCAGTGGGCCCTTTATCAATGCGTTGTCGGGACCGAATCGCATCGCTGTGACTTCCACCAAAAGCGGCTTTCAGCACAATTTTTCCAGGTTTGGCGATTTCATGTCAGCCGCCATCAGCGACTCAGCCGCCGACTTGGATAAGGACGAACAGACGTCAGTGCTGGAGGCGTTTCTTTACGCGTCCGCACAGGTTGCCGAGTTCTACGAACAGGAGAGTCGACTGGCAACTGAGCACGCGCTGCTGGACGACACTGGTGACGCGCTTGGAACGCAAGCCGATTGGTTTCGTGGAGTTCGAGCCATTCGGACAGCCAAAGATGGTGCGACCCCCGACGGTCTGCGAGCCAATCAACTTTGCCTGATTCGCAGCGATCGCGAGAAGCGACTTTCGCCGGAGGTACGCACTAGACGCGACGCATTGGAACTGCAGATTGCTACGCTGAGGACACGCAAGTCGCAACTTCCTGAAGACGACTACTACCAGCAGTTGGAATTACTCTTCGTTGATCTGGCCCAGCTGTATGCCACAGCAGAAAGTCCAGACGACACGCATGGCTCATAGGTGAACTTCTGCATTGCGAATTTTGGCGATTCATTCGGGGGATTTCTGAAGTGAGCTGTGACGAGACACATAAACAAGGAGAGCATCAAGTATTGGGGCGATGTTGTTCGAGAATATCAAGTGAGCATGGTTGTAGCTCCACGATGCAGAGCTCTTGGCCGACCGCCTTTTCAGGCAACACCTATATCAGTGATCAGCGAAGATCCGTGTTCCCAAAAAGCAAAAACATTTCTTATGGGAGTGTGTTTCATGCGTTTAGTGTTTCGCGGACACAACGGTCGGCCTCGCGTGCAACGCGTAAGTCTTCAGCGGCTGCAGCAGGTCAGTGGCAATCGCCGGCAGGATCGCGGCTATTTTCATCATCATGGATCGTATCAGGTAAGGGGTGAGCGGTTGCAGATAACCTTTCGGCCTACGATCTACCTTAATCAGGCGCTCTCGGGAGATGAGCGGGCAGAGGTGCTGCGTCACGAGCAAGAGCACTTCGCGGATTTCCAGGAAATGGGTATCCACTTCCCTCAAGTGACCCCAACATGTAGTGTTGAGGCATGGAAGACTATCCTAAAACGCTGATGGAATTTGAATCGCGGTTTTCGACGGAGGCGGCTTGCGTGGATTATCTGGTCCAGATGCGGT
>JASLRF010000549.1 GCA_030744095.1 Pirellulaceae bacterium
ACCGCATCTGGACCAGATAATCCACGCAAGCCGCCTCCGTCGAAAACCGCGATTCAAATTCCATCAGCGTTTTAGGATAGTCTTCCATGCCTCAACACTACATGTTGGGGTCACTTGAGGGAAGTGGATACCCATTTCCCAAGAATTCGCGGGTCCTGCTGAATTGTCAATTCGTCGACAAGTTGCTTGGCCAGTAGATTCTTTTCCGCACGATGCTTTTCGCTGGCCGCCAAATTGTTAACGCAGTCAGGATCTACTTTCACATCGTACAGCTCTTCTGCAGGGCGTTTTCCGAAGCAGAGATCCCAAAACTTGAGCTGCCGGCCAGTGCGCCGCAGCTGCAGGATCATCGTTTTGGTCGGGCCGCCATCGCAATTCAAGTAGCCGGTTTCCGGATTGCCGGCAGGCCATCGATCGATTTCGAAGTTGCGAATATATAGCATGTCATTCTTGAAAATCCCACGGATCGGATAACCCCAATCGTGAGGTCGGCCGATATCGTGCCGCTCCTTGCCAACGAGCACATGGTCGCGGCTCGGATCTACCTGTCCGGATGCCCCGGAGACAAAGATCTTTCCCCAACTTTCACCAGAAGTGGGTGCCATCCCCGATTCCTTCCAATCAACCCCCGCGACGTCCAAGAATGTCGGAGCGACATCGATGAAGCTGAGATAATCGTCGACAGTTCGTCCAGGCGATTTGATTCCCGCCGGCCACATCACCGCCAAAGGGATGTGATTCGAATAGTCGTATGCCTGCCCTTTACAGCGCGGAAAGGGCATCCCATGGTCAGATGTCACGACAACCAACGTATTCTGCAATTGGTCAGCTGCTTCGAGACGGTCCAGGATCTGTGAAAGGTGATTATCAAAATGTTCGACTTCCACAGCATAGTCCAACATGTCGTTTCGAATCGTCTCGTTGTCCGGCCAGAAGGCGGGGACGTGCTTGATGTCGACAATCCTCTTGTCCTTCTTGGTGACACCCGCACCATATTCGTAGCCACGATGCGGTTCCGTCGTGCCGTACCAAAAGCACCACGGTTTATCGGCGGGTACCGCCGCCAGAAAATCGCCAAAGTTGCCCGCGTAATCATTGTTCGAAATCGCACGTGCCGGCGGCCTGGCCTTGCGTTTGGTAAACGGCTTACCCGTCATGGCGCGCTGCTTGCCCTGCGCGTCCTTCGCAATCCCTGGCCCCCAGCCTTTGCCCGTGTAACCGACGAAGTAACCGTTCTCGGCTAGCGCTTCAGCGTACGATTTGAATTCTGGCGGGAAAAGGCAAACATGATTGCATGCGTCTTTCAATTGCCACGAATTGCGTCCCGTTAGCAGGCACGCCCGCGACGGCGCACACTTGGCGTTGGGAGTGTATGCGCGAGTGAATAGAATTCCGTCGCGCGCGACTCGATCGAAAGCGGGCGTCTGAACCCACTGGTTACCGTATGCGCCGGCGTGTCCGTATGACCAATCGTCGGCGATTGCAAAGAGGATGTTCGGCGCAGTCGAATCGGCAGCTGCTAGTTGAGCAGCGAAAGACACGACGATGAAGACAAGCAGAGAAACAAATCGAAATGTGCGAAGCGTCATCATGAAATCCTTCTTGTTGACGGTCAATCGTGAAATAGGTCCCGATCTCGCGGCTCCGATACCACAGATCCAGCAACAGAATTCCGGCTACGCCGATACGAAAAACGGCCGGCGAACGCGGATCAACTCCGAATTCGGCATTGAAGGTTACGGCAAGTCGAGCCCCAATTGACGTATGTCCGATTGTGTGGACCTCTGAGATGTGGTTCTGACCATTCATTTGCGACAATTCCGATCCATTCGAATTTAACTTATTCGGTTAGGAAAGCGAATTGCCTCGCCCCAGTTCTCGACACCAGTTCAAGTCGTACAATCAGCGAAAAACGAGGCTGAGCCACCCGAGCCGCTTGAATTGGACGACACAACAATTCATGATCAGATCTTGAGTTGGAAGCTACCACGACCACGACAGGGAAAGCGAGAATTTAGCCCGATGTCATTCAAGCCGATACGAAACTGGCACGTTCTGTTCTTGCTCGTGGTCGGATTTCTCTTACCGAGCGTTGGATTCTCCGCGAAACCCCCAAACGTCCTCGTGATCATCGCGGACGATTTGGGGTTTTCCGATCTGGGATGCTACGGCGGAGAAATCGCGACACCTAATCTGGATCAACTGGCCAGCGAAGGCCTGCGCTGCACGCAGTTTTATAATACGGGGCGCTGCTGGCCAACCCGAGCCGCAGTCCTGACCGGCTTCTACCCGCATCAAGTCCGACGCGACACGTTACCCGGTGTGAAGCCGAGCGGCGGTCGAGGAAAACGCCCCGCATGGGCACCCTTGTTGCCGACGCGACTGAAGCCGCTTGGTTACCGATCGTATCACTCGGGCAAATGGCACTTGGATGGGATGCCGATCGCAACGGGTTTCGATCGATCGTATTATCTGCGCGACCAAGGACGCTTCTTCAATCCGCAGGTCCACTGGGAAGATGATCGCAAGCTACAGCCTGTTGAACCGAATTCGGACTATTACGCGACAACGGCGATCGCAGACCATGCGATCGACTGCCTAAGCGAACATGCCATCAAGCATCGTGATCAGCCGTTTTTTCATTATCTTGCGTTCACGGCGCCTCATTTCCCCTTGCACGCGTTGCCGGCGGATATTGCTCGCAACCGCCAAGCTTACACTCGGGACTGGGAAGCTGTGCGCGCAGCACGCTGGCAGAAACAGCTGGCAATGGGGCTGCTGTCCGGCACGCTGTCCGAGGTCGAACGCAAGTTAGGACCGCCCTATGACTTTCCCGACGCGATAAAACAGCTCGGTCCTGGCGAAGTGAATCGCCCCTTGCCCTGGGAAGACTTGGCCAAGGTACAAAGAGAATTTCAGTCTGCGAAAATGGCCATCCACGCTGCGATGATCGATCGGGTGGATCGCGAGATCGGCCGAGTGCTCGCCCAATTACGCGCCATGGATGCCTTCGAGGATACCCTGATCCTGTTCCTTTCGGACAACGGTGCCAGTGCGGAGATCATGGTCCGCGCCGACGGCCACGATCCGGCGGCGCCGGCAGGCTCGGCCAAGTCCTATTTGTGCCTTGGACCTGGTTGGTCTACAACGTGCAACACACCATTTCGAAAACACAAGACGTGGGTCCACGAAGGTGGAATCGCAACACCGCTGGTCATTCATTGGCCCCAGGGGATCAAGGCGAAAGGTGAACTGGACCACACCGTCGGCCACGTCATTGACCTCGTGCCCACCATCCTGAACGTGACTGGGCTCGACGCGCAGCCCGCGACGCAAGGCGATGTGGCGACGGACCAGGACGTACCACAGTTTCCCGGCAATAATTTGCTGCCTGCGTGGCAACACAGGACACCTGTTGATCGGAAGTTCCTTTGGTGGTCGCACGAGGGAAATCGAGCAATTCGGATTGGCGATTGGAAGCTGGTTGCCGCCGGGGAAAAAGGCGTATGGGAATTGTACGATCTAAAGACCGATCGAACGGAAACGAACAATCTGGCGCAGCAGTTTCCAGATCGCGTCGCGGAACTGGCGGATGCTTGGAAGTCCCATATGCTCGAATTCCGCGCGACGGCACTCTGTGATCTAGTTACCCAATGAGTTCGTCAAAGGGGGTCGGGAGTCTTTTTTCGGTATCCGTGTCTGCCGATGGTAAGTCGCTACCCGAAAAAGACTCCCGACCCCTTTCTGGCCAACACCATTGAACGATATTTTGCTTAAGTGTGAATTCAATTGCACTTCCGTGCGGTCAGTGCGAGTTGGTTGCGGCACGGCCGCACTAACCCGTGACAGCGGATTAGGCGTTGCGTTCTGCTGGTTGCGTCAGGGGCAGGCGAATTGTGATAGCGATCACATAAAACCAGCCAGTATCGATCATTGAAGGCCGACCACTTTTCCTTCGGGTCTACTTCTTCATTTTTCCTTCTGATCGTTTCCTTCCTCTGCTCAGATCATTTCTGATCCGTCTACTTCTTTTTTTT
>JASLRF010000550.1 GCA_030744095.1 Pirellulaceae bacterium
GCTACACAGCAAAATAATAGAATGAAGAGATTCCACGCATGGCTGAGCTTACAAAGATCGTCGGTGTCATTGTCTACGTTTTCATGGGTTCTATGGCCTTGTGGGGTGCGTTCTGCTGCGTGATGGTGTGGGCACGCGTTGCCCAAAAGCGTTTCAAAAACGAGAAGATTCAAGACGAGTTCCTGGATACGGTGGACGAACCGCTATCCAAGGGTGACTTTGACGACGCGACCGTGTTGTGTGAAGGCGACCCGCGCGCAATCCCACAACTGGCCATGTTGGCTGTCCTGAATCGCAGCATCGGGTTCACCAAAGCAAGGCAATTGGTCGAAGACCGTTTTCAGCGCGATATTCTGGCCGACTTGGAACATCGATTGACCTGGGTCCATACGATCATCAAGAGCGCGCCAATGGTCGGATTATTCGGCACGGTAACCGGAATGATGGGTGCCTTTGATAAACTGGCAACATCCGAAAACGTCAAACCCGACGAGTTGGCCGAAAATATTAGCTTTGCCTTGATCACGACCGCCTGCGGCTTGGCAATCGCGATTCCACTGATCATCGCCGTCGCTGCGGTCAACATCCGAATTCGGAAGATGGAAGAGTTGACGGTCGCGGGAATCAATCGCTTTCTCGAGTCGTTCCAAGCCGCACTCAAGATGGCAGGACGCAAAAAGTAGGCAACAATGGCCAGCGTGACAACAATTCCGGAATTCGAAGACGTCGATGAGCGCCCCGAGCCGCTTGCGCCGCGGGAAGCGTTGGAAGATACGGAGATGGACATCACTCCGATGATCGACATCACATTTCTCTTGTTGATCTTCTTTATTGTCTCTTCCAAAATGGATCAATCTACGAATGTTCCCTTGCCGCCCGCCCAAACGGGTGTGGCCATCCCGGTAAGGAACTCGATCATCATCACCGTAGGACCGGGTGATGCGGCCGACGGCCCGGCGAACGTCTACAAGGGTGATGGAATCAAACCGGAAAACGCCTTTGACAAAGGTGACATGCAGGCCCAAGAGGAAGAAATCTCGGCTTTTGTCGAGGATGCGATGGCGGAGGACCCACAGAAGACTTATGTCCTCATCAAGGCAGCCAAGGGGATCAAGCATCGCGAAGTTGCACGAGTTCAGACGGCCGTTAGCAAACCTGCCGCCGTTCAACAACTGCATGTCGCCGTCATGGAGGCTCAGTAGCCAGGTGTCAGTTTCCTTCAAATGTCCGTCGTGTCGCATCACGATCTCCGGATCGGATGTCCTGGTGGGTCGCAAAGTGCGCTGCCCCGAGTGCGATGCCATGGTCACCGTTCCCTCGGACCTGACGCCGGACAGCAAGACGGATTCACTTGCCCAGCAAGATGGTAGGGGAACGGTCTATCTCGATGCGTCCGGCGTAACCGATTCAAGAGAAACGGTGATGCTCGAGTCGATCGATGTGATCGAACCGGCACCCGCCGGACCCACACCGGGAGAACTGGTACCGCCGGTCGGAGTCATGCAGCCCATCTCTGTGCCGCCTCTGCCGTTGGCGAAGGATTTGCAGCAAGACGAGGATGCGGAGTCTCCGGCCATGGAGCCCAGCCGTAAACTCGAAGAGACAGAGATGGACATGACACCGATGGTGGATGTGACCTTCCTACTTTTGATCTTCTTCATGGTCACGGCATCGTTCACGCTACAAAAATCGCTGCAGATCCCCAAGTCCGAATCACAGGATCCAAGTACGGAAGTTGTCGAGGAAGAGCCTGACGATCAATCCGATTTCGTCACCGTACTTGTCGATGAAAACAACACCTACCAAGTCACGACGGTCGACAGCGAAGACGAAGCGCCAAGCGAACAGGATTTGCATATTCTGCTGCGATTGGCGCGCGAAGGCGACAGCACCGGCACGATTCCAACCAAGCTGCGCGTCGAGGCCAACGGAGAGGCTGTGCATGAGAAGGTTGTGGCGGCGCTCGATGCGGGCCCCGCGACGGGCTTTTCCGAAGTGCAACTGCTGACCGTCGAAACCGAATAAGAAACCAAGAAGAACCACACCGGTAAAAATGCCAGAGACAATGCCGGATATTTAGTTTGACTTCTTTACTTTAAGGCGCATCACGCGGGAGCGTGATGGCTACTTTGTGTCGGCACAACAAGCGTTGATAAGCCGATCGATCGCCCGCAGATGCACGCAATACCGCACCACATCGAGAATTCACTCTTGCCGAGGAAGTAGCCGGGGATGTCCGCGAAAAAGCTAATTGAGTTGTTGGAACGGAACGCGATGCTTGAGGACTCCGTCATCAAGGAGGTTCGCAAGCTTGTCGCCGATAGCAAAAGTAAGGTCACGGCCGAATCCGTAGCTAAAGCACTGGTTGATAAGGGACACTTGACGAAGTTTCAAGCGACCAAGCTGGTCAACGAAGTGACGGCGCAAAAGGAGGCCACTAAGGAAGCGCGTGCGAAAGCGAAGGGAAAGAAGGAAGACGAGGAAGAGGAATTGGGCTTCGTCAGTGACGAAGAATTGGACGGCACTGACGCACCAGCGGCGGGCGACGCGGACGACGTTGTTATGCTGGAAGATGCTGGTGGCGGCGAGGTTACAGGGCTGACGCCCGTCGAAGATGCGGCCGGTGGCCTCACGCCCGTGGGTACGCCGCCAGCAGCACTCACGCCTTTGCCCGACCAGTCCTTGACGCCGTTGGGCGATGCTGGCGGCCTCACCCCGTTGGAGGGTCTCCACAGCGGTGCGGCGAGCTTGGATCCATTTGCGACGGAGCAGCCCGCGCCCGGCAAGCCCGCACCTGGAGACCCTCAGCTGCCCAGCCGCAAGGGGAGAGGCCATCGCAACCGGTGGGATAGCAAACTGATGCTCGGCGGCGGCTTTACCTTGATCCTACTGATCATATTAGGAGTTGTGATTTATAAAAGTGTCACCACTGCGCCGGCGGTTGAGATGTGGGACGCGGCGATGGAAGACTATCGCTCGGCAGCGTACCCACAAGCGATGAAACGGTTCGAAAACTTCCTAAAGAAATATCCCGAAGACGACAACGCCAGTGAAGCCCGCGTGCGGATCAACTTCTGCCTAATCCGTGCCGTGATCAACAGCCCCGACAAGGGACTCCAGCGCGCCAAGGAGCTGCTACCTCCGATCACCGAAGAACCATCGTTCTCGATTGCCCGGCCGGAATTAGCGAAGATGCTGATTCAGATTCCAGAGGGGTTTATCAAGAAGGCCAAGGCGACGGGAAACGTTGATGATAAAGAAAAGTTGGCTGATCTAGCTGACGTCAGTTTGAACGACTTGGTCCTGAACTCGACTTACGTGCCCACTTCCGTCAGGCAATCGATTCAAAAAGACATTCAGGAATCGACGGAAGATATTGCCGGGATCCGCCGTGACGTCAACCGTGACAAGGACCTGCGAAAAGCGATCGACGAGATTGACAGCAAGCTGGAATCCAATGACACGGTGGGAGCCTTTGCCATATTCAAAGCGTTAATCAAGGAATACCCAAGCCTGGAAGCTGACGCCGATCTGATGGACGCAGTCAAGCGCATCACAACGCTTGAAGGTGGCTTGGTGAAAGTCACGGACGAGCCTGTCAGCGCACTTTCCGCGGAAGACGACGGAACTCCCGGTCATACGCGGATTGTCCTGACGACTCGCGAAGGAAAAGGTTCGACGCGTGTTCAGAATCGAGTCGCCACGCTTTTGGCTGGCGGGTCGGTCTTGGGGCTTGACGCCGGCACTGGCAAAGTCTTGTGGGATCGCTTCGTCGGATATGGGACGCGTTTTCATCCCGTTCGTCTTTCCAAGCAACCGGATGCCGACGTGCTCGTGGTGGATGACCAAGAGTTGGTGCGACTCAATGCAACCACGGGCCAGGTCGTTTACCGACTGCCGGCCGGTGCGGCCATCACGAGTCCGGCCATTGCGGGCAACAAGATCTATGTTCCCACCATTCGCGGCGGGATCTACGAAGTCGACGCTGCGACGGGGGAATCAGCCCGGCATGTTTCGATTCCGCAACAACTGTCGACGGGACTCGGCGTCGCGAACAACCTGCCCTTCATATTCCAACCGGGCGACCATTCCAATCTCTACGCATTGACAACGGACGATCTCACCTGCAAGGACGTGTACTATTTCGGCCACCGGGGCGGCACGATCGCCGTTCCGCCTGTCGTCTTGATGGGGCATGTGTTTGTCGCCGAAAACAAGGGTCGTGACTTTTCCTTGCTGCACGTGTTGAAGATTGACAGCGAAGGTGAACGACTGTTGCAAACTGCGCAAGAGCCGATTCGACTCAAAGGAAACGTTGTCGTCCCTTTGCAAGTCTACGGCAGTCGGCTGCTGGCTGTGACGGATCGGTCTGACGTGCGCGTGTTCAACATCAACGTCAATGCTGAAGAAAACCCCGTTGCTGCGGCGGCGGTCAAGTCCGCAGCGTCGGACGAAACCATGATCTCCTACCCCCTCACGGATTCCGGGACGCTGTGGTTGGCAGACAATCGGCTCGCCAAATTCGATATCCAAGTTACCTCCAAGGACATCATTCTGCGAGAGAACATGAATCGCGGTGATGCGTTCGTCGCGCCATTACAAATGCATGGTGACGTCTTGGTGCTTGCGCGGCGGAAGAGCGCATCTGCCGGCGTAACGATTTCGGCGGTCAATATCGACCAACCACGACGCCCACTTTGGGAGACCAACGTTGGTATTCCGGTCGGCCGAGTGGCCGTGGATGTGGAGAAGAGTCAAATCAGGGTGATTACGGCTGCCGCCGCGTTATTCAGCATCGACAAGGATTCGGTAACGACAGGACTGAACGATCAGCCGACCATGACGGCACGCTCAACCACCGCCATCCCGCTCGCCTTTACCGAACAGATCGAGTTACCCAATGGTCGAATCGCGTTCTTCAACCCAGGGGATCACAATCAACTATTGACCTACGATCCGGCCAAAGCGAGTCGCCAGCTCAATATCCAACCGCTCGACTTAGCCGGAGCTGCCGTGACTTGCACCCCCATCGCGTTCCAGGACGGCTTGCTGGTTCCGCTGGACCAGGGAGCGGTGCGTCTGATCGATCCAGCCACTGGGCAAGACAAAGTACTACCTTTTCAACCGCGGCTGGAACCAGGCGAAAAACTTAAATGGCTAAGACCGACGGTTGTCGGAAGTGACGGACGCGAATTCATCATCGCCAACGATCGTCGCGAAATCTATCGCATCGGTATCAAAGACACGCCAAAACCATTCCTGGCGGAATTGGCCAATGGACAGCTTGATGTTGACTTTACCTCGCAATTGGCAGCAGTCGGTGATGTTGCCTTTGCCGTGGTTCAAACGAGCGGAGGCGATGTGTTGAAACCGATTTCGACCGGCGACCTCACAGTCGGTGACGATATCGACTTGCAAGGAGCACGTGTCACATGGGGTCCGCATCGCGTGGGTGATGTGGTCATGGTCATTACCGACCGCAAACAGCTTCGCTGCTTTCAGGCTGACCGTACGGAGCGTTGGGAGCAGCCGGGCATCGCGTACGGCACTCCAGCAAGTCCGCCATTGGAAGTGGACGGCGATTTTATTTTCGCCAGCCAGAGTGGCACGCTCTGGAGAATGTCGGGAGCCACCGGCGAAGAAGTCGACAAAACGGAGTTGAGCGAACCCGTCGGATCTGGGCCGATTTCTTACAAAGGAAGCCTATTGCTTTGCGGAAACGACGGCACGTTGCACGTGCTTCCGATGTTGGCCAAACCCGCGCCTTAGCTGGACAGCGTCACTTTGACGTACCCGCGGCTGATCAATGACGAATGACCAAACACCCAAGGACGAAGGAATGAGGAAATCCGAAGCCCAATGTTGTCAGCTACCATGGTACCGCTTGGATTTCGTCCTTGGCCGTTTTCGGCATTCGTTATTCGGGCTTCTTTCGTCATTTGTCATTCGTCATTTACGATAAGGTGATACTCTGCAGTAGCACTTTCAACCGAGACGACACCAAGAGAACAGTGATTCTGATGAAAGTTTCGAAGGCACATACGAAGATCCCAATCAACGCACGGATCGGGTCGCCCAAATCCGTCCGTGGATGTGCTGCCGTGTCTTTCGCACCGTTTGCCAGGCTGCTGATAGCGTGTTTCTTCCCGATGTTTGCCGTGGGCCAAGACGAAGCCGAAGCTGAAGCAGAGGATCCACCCGAACTGCCGGAAGTCAGGTTGCTTGAACAAGATCCGTTCGACTTGATCACGTTGGACGAGACAAACAAGAAAGCTCAACTGCGGGTCTACCCGATCTCCTTTCCTGGCGGAAGACCGCCCGCTAATCCGAATCCGGCGGACAAGATCAAATTCCGCCTAATCAAAGACGACAAGGAATACGAAGTCTTCTGGCGAAATATCTTGCGCTATGAGCCGTTTGATGTGCTGTTGCTGCAAGAAGCAGAGCGGTTGCGTAATGCGAAGAACTTTGACGAGGCCTTCGAATACTATCTCCTGTGTCAATCAAGTTATCCATCCGTTCCTGGGCTCGCACGTTCGATTAATCAGTACCTGTATCTTGACGCCGCTAACTTGACACAGAACAAGGATTATCCCGCAGCGCTGGCCGTGCTGGAAGAACTGTACGACCGCGATAAGGACTTTAGATTCACTCCGAATGCGCGCAGCGTGATGTCGGTCATGGGCACGCTGTTGAACGTGATCATAACGCGTTACGAGAATGACGACGACTACGGGTCAATGCGGCAGATCATCACCCGCGTCGTCACAAAATATGGGGCCGACAGACCGCCCACCATCGACGAAAAGGCGCGCAAGCTGGCAGCGTTGGCAGCCGAGAAGCGAGAAGAAGCGCGCGAACTCGTCAATAACAGGCGCTATCACGATGCGATCAGTGCGTCCAAGGAGATGATGGACATTTGGCCGCACGTACAAGGTGCCAAAGAACTGAACGCCTGGATTGTCGAGCAGTTTCCGCAAGTGAATATCGGTGTCACGCAACCCGCCATTTCGCACAATGCGCAGCGACTCGAGAACTGGGGCGCGCGGCGGACCGGAATGCTCTTGCATCGGACGCTTGTCGAGTTTAAAGGGGCGGGCAATGAAGGTGGACAATACACGCTGAGCCTCGGTGCCATGCAACGAAGCAACGACTATCGCAAACTGACTCTGAATCTAAAACAGTTCACCGACGACGAAGACTCGCTGGTCACGGGCTATCAAGTCGCCCAAAGGTTATTGGACCTGGCAAACCCGAAATCACCCAACTATAGCGCGGCCTGGGGCGGCGTCATGTCCGCTGCGAAGGTGAAGGACGTCATGCAGGTCGAATTGGAATTGCGACAGCCGCATGTCTTGCCCGAGGCACTGTTGCGGATACCGCTCGTGCCTGTCAACGATGATACCGCGGCGCTGGGCAACGGTTTGTTCGAAGTTTCCAAACGAGACAGTGCACGCATTCATTACAAGGTGAAGGGTTTCGAACCTGGCCAACGACTGGCGGAAATCGTCGAGCATACTTTTGAGGACACACAACTCGCGATGTCGGCCCTGCGACGTGGCGATGTTGACGTCGTCGATCGGTTATTTCCCGCGGATGCCGCCAGACTTTCGGCGGGTCTTGGAGGGGACGACGAAATCGCAATTGAACAATATGCATTACCGACAATCCATATGCTGTTGATCAGTTCTGACAACCCGTTTCTTGCCAATCGCGACTTTCGCCGCGCCTTCATTTTCGCCATCCATCGCGAGTTGATCCTCAAGCAGGAATTACTGGGAAATCGTGACATCCCAGGCTGCCAGTTGATCAGCGGTCCGTTTGCGGCAGGTGTTGGCGATCGCGACCCGCTAGCCTATGCCTACGACATTACGATCGAACCGCGGGGGTATTTCCCGCGGCTGGGCAAGCTTCTGATGGTCGTTGCCCAACGCGAAGTCGAGGAGATGGCGAAAAAAAAGAGCGAGCCAAAGCCGGAACTGACGAAGTTCGTGTTGGGTCACCCCGCCTACGAATCGGCTCGTCTGGCGTGCCAGGCCATCGCCGCGCACCTGAATATCATTGACGTCGAGATCGAACTCAAACAGTTTCCACCCGGCGTCACGCGCGACCCGGACAATGAGGCCGATCTGACCTACGCCGAAGTGGCGATCTGGGAACCGCTAGTTGATGCGCGTCGCCTGCTGGGGCAAGAAGAACTGCAGGGTATCGATAGCCCGTACATGAAGCACGCACTGCGGAACCTGGATGCTGCGCAGACCTGGGGAGACGTGCGCGACCGTTTGCTTGATCTGCATCGGACCGCCCACAATGAAGCGGCCGTGATTCCCTTGTGGCAAATGGTTGATTCGTTCGCCTACAGGAAACAGCTTCGCAATATTGTTGGGACAGACGGCCCGCCTGTGTGGCTATACCAGAACATTGACCAATGGCGATTGAGCGCCAGCGGAAATGCGGAATGACGTTGTTACAAAGATTCAATCCATATATGGCTCACTCCTACCGAGCACGACGCCTGCGTATGTCTCGCTTCGGCGCTACATTGGCCGTCTTGATCAGCGGAATTGCGTTGTTGCAGTCGTCGGCGCAAGCACAGACATCCTGGGAGTTTTCTCCCTACCAGATTCGCGTTTGGCTGGCAGTTGACCATAGCGGCGAATTGAACGCCCGGATCGAAGATGAGATCAAGTCGACTTTGCTCCAGCGAGCAGAATCAGCCGTTGGTGCTTGCTGGACGTTGACCGTC
Organism: Pirellulaceae bacterium; assembly: GCA_030744095.1. The sequence goes on from JASLRF010000550.1 coordinate 8,747, forward strand.
GGACCTCCGCCTGTGGAGCTCGCCGCCGACATGTCAGTCGATGTAGCACTGATTACTCCTGACGCGGTCGATGCGATTGACAAGGCCATTCTGCTCGAGAACGACAAGTTGATACTGATTAGCGTTGGTGCCAATCCACGAGAGGCGGTGATTCGCGTGCGCGAAATTGACTGCCGCATGCGTCACTTTGGCCCGGTCGTGAAACGCCAGGTGCGGCAGCCAGACTGTCTGGCCCAAGAGACTTTTGGTGCCCTGGTAGATGCTTTTGCTCCCGTCGTACGGATCGAAGACGGTCAAGATAGGAATCTGGTCACGCGTCTTCGCGCGGGCGGACTGATTACAAGCAAGGACTCGCCCGCCTACATCGGCGTCGGCGATTTCTTGCGGCCCGTTGTTCGCAAGAACGATCGGCTAGGAGTGCACACTCGGATTGATGTGGTCGTGTGGACCTATTTGCAGGTGGAGAGTCGCAACAAAATCAATCCGAATATTCTGAATTGCTATGTTCATTCGGCCATGCGAAGCCCAATTCGCGGTCGTGGTGGAACGCGACGCGAGCAATTTGCGTTTGGGCTTCGGGCAACACACGAGTCGACGATGCTCAACGTCGTCGCTCAAGTCCGTCGCAGTGAAACTCCCTACCCTTTGCCCGGCATCGAAGTCTATTCAAAGAAACCGTCCACCGACCCGCTGCCGCAGACTCCCGATGAGAAATTGGCGGCTTCCAAGAAGAACCCTGCGATCAAACTTGGCGAAACTGACTGGCGAGGGTCGATTTTGATCACCCGCTACGAAATGCCCGTCCGGATCGTCTACCTGAAGAATGGCGGCCAGCTGTTGCGCCGGCTGCCGATTGTGCCGGGATTCGACACCGAGCTCTTGTCCGATGTACCGGATGATGACCCACGCTTACAAGCCGAGAGCGTTGTGAAAGGGTTTCACGGCCAAATCAAAGACCTGGTCGCTCAACGGCAGATTCTCGCCGCGAGAATCAAGAAACGCCTGGGAGAAGGGAAAGTTGAGGACGCCAAGAAGATGTTGGTTGACTTTGGCCAATTGGAAACCCGCGCCAATATGGCCGAGCGATTGGACAAGGCGCAAAGGCAGCAAGTTCCGTCACAGAACAAGTACGTGCAAGGTCGTATTGAAACTCTGTACGGAGATACACGTTCAATGCTGGCGAAGTATCTTCGGCCTGAATTGTCGAGCGAATTGAAGAATGCGATTGTCGAATCCGAGCGAAATGGCGGAGTGAGTCCGGAAGTGGCAACTGATCCAGTAAGTGCTGATGCAGCTCCGGTCGCCGTCAGTACGCCACCGACGGTTGGCACATCAGCAGACACCGGCTCCCCGCCTCCAGCGGGGACGGGTGCTCCTGCGAGCACGGGTGCACCGGCACCTTCACCCGGTGCTCCTTCGGAGGAACCCGCTGGACTGAGCAGCCCAGCGCCTTCCAGCTAGCGAGGCTGTGCCTCGGACCGACACAAGCTGTCACTCGGTTGCGGCGACGAGCTCCCCGACCAACCTGCGGTCAGTGCCCCGTCGCTGAAGTCCAGGAAAGGGGTCGGGGCCAGGAGGGGGGCGGGAGTCACGGCAAGCCACAACCAGTCGCTGAAGCTGAGAAACTTCCGGACCTGACCCCCACGTTCGTCGCCAAACACCGTTCTCGTGATTTCTTGTTGCGGCCTACGACCACAACAAGCCGACGGCAAACCCAACGGCGACGCCCACAGCCAGCGTCACCGGCACCGCAATGCAGAGCGCCGCGATCACAGCTTCGTGATTGGTGCGTGGATCATTTTGCCTGGGTAACGGCGGAGGCATGGGCGGGCGGACACGCGTCTCTTGGCCGCCCACCGAATGGGTTGCCTGCGAGGCCTGCCCCGAACTCTCAGTCCGTAGGTCGTCGCCTTCGTGCGTGTCCTGTTCATCGACTTCCGTGGGTACCGGTGGGGGCGTCCAGCGAGACTTCGTCAAATGCAGGCTCGGTACAATTGCCGTTTCACTCGCCCACGGCTCCAGACGTGTCACTACTTCGGTCATCGTTTGGATCCGCACGGCGGGATCCTTCTCCATCATGTCCGCGATGATCTCGACGAACTCTTCATTGATATCGGGATTGAAGCGGCGCGGATGCCAAGGCGTTTCCTCCAGATGTCGCCGCGCCTTGCTGGCTGGGGTCCCACCAGGGAACGGCACCTTGCCCGTGATGGCGTAATACAATGTGCAGCCAAGCGAGTAAATGTCGCTGGCCTCGCAAATGTCGTGTGGGTTCCGAATCTGTTCCGGCGATAGGTAATCGGCCGTGCCAACAATCTTGCCCGCGCGAGGATCCTGCTCATCCTGTTCGTTCAAGAACCCGGCCAATCCCAGATCCGAGACTTTACCAATCCCGTCCGGCGTCACCAAGATATTACCCGGTTTGACGTCACGGTGAATCAGGCCACTCTGATGGGCATAGTCCAGTCCCAAGGCCGCAAACATGATCACGCTTGCCGCCTGATTCACATTCAACGGCCCTTCCGAACGGATCAGCCTTCGCAAGTCCAATCCTGGAACATATTCGGTGACCAGATAATGAACTCGCCCATCATTACCGGCATCAAAGGCGCGAACCAGGTTAGGGTGATCGAGCTTGGCCTGTGTGCGAATCTCACGTGAGAAACTCTTAATCGCCTCAGGTGTCGACTTGTTTGCAGGCAACACTTTGACGGCAACTTCCCGTCCCATCACGTTGTGTTCTGCTTTATAAACCTCGCCCATGCCTCCCGCGCCAATAAAGTCCGTCACTACGTACGGGCCAAGATTGAACTTGGTCCGGCCGGTCAACAACTTGTCAGATTGGTAGCGACTGATAACTTCCGCTTGGACAAGACGATTCGACAAGACTTCATCGGAAATATCCAATTTTGGATTTGATGCTTCGGTCCGCAAGGCCTCATCGGCCTGATCGATGTCCAGCTGCGTCACGAGGCCACTCGTCAACGCGGAATTTCGAAATACTGACTGGGTTGAGTTTGGCACCGCTCACGACCGCAACCGAAGAGGAAACTTATTGCCAGATGGCCACGCAATACTAGCGTACCGAGCAGACATACTTTGCGCCAAGCGATTCCCAACGGCAGGAACAAGAATTGCCTGAAAGGGCTTGAATTCGTGGAATTCGCCGCAGATTTGAATCGCAGAATGCAGATTCATACCAGAACCTCACTCGGTACCACAACGTTAAGTCACATCCCTTTCCAGGGTAGGGATTAAGCCGTCTTCTTGTTCCGCGTTTCGATCCAAATCACAACGCCCTTGAATGCGGGCGTTTTGGACTGAGCGTCGGTGCCGCGCGGCACCAGGATGTTGGCTTCAGGGAAGTACATCAGGGCATTCCCAGCACGAATCTCGGCGAAGCTCCGTGCCAACACATGATCCAGACGGCCCGTATCGCTGACCACATTGACGCGTTGGTTGTGGATCAGCCCGAATCGGTCGAGATCTGTCGGATTCATCAAGATGATGTCGCGCCGATCCTGACCTCGATACAGATCTTCGTCTTCGTATACGACCGTGTTGAACTGACCTTCGCTTCGAACCGTCATCAAACGCAACTGCTGGTCGCCACCTTGAAGATCGGGCAACCGATGCACATGGAGTGCGGCACGACCGGTCTCAGTTGAAAACCTGGGTTGATGAAACGTCCGACCGTCGATCTGAAATTCCTCCTTCGTCTGGCCGATCTCGGCGAGCTTTTCAAAACCGGGCACAACCTTGGCAATTGCCTGCCGAATGTGACCGGTGTCTCGCATCGACATCCAGTCGATCGGTCCGCCTGAACCGATCACTCGCTCGCCAAGATCAGCAATCAGCTCGACCTCACTGCGAGGCCCCGCCAGTCGGCTTGGACCACCATCGCTGAGTCGCACAAAGTTGAACATCGATTCCTGGGTAGTGGACTGAGGCTCCTCGTCACGCGCCACCACAGGCAAAATCAGCGTCTCGTCCGCCAATGCGTGGGCATGCCCTGTGTTAAGCGTGGTGTTCAGATAGACCAATGTCTCCAGCCGACTGATTGCCTCGCCCGCAAACGTAGCATCAGGATTGGAACCGTAGAGATTTCCACCCAGACAGAACCCCAACTTCAAATCGCGTTGGTGCGCGGCCTCCATACAGGACATCGTGTCGAAGCCAAGCGTTGTTGGCAATTCGATCCCAAACTTGGACTCCAATCGCTCGAAGACTGCGTCCTTCAGTTTTGGAGTCACCCCCACCGAGCCGATGCCCTGCACGTTTGAATGTCCGCGGATCGGCATGAGCCCCGCGTGGGGTCTGCCTACCATTCCACGCATCAGAGCCAGATTGGTAATG
>JASLRF010000551.1 GCA_030744095.1 Pirellulaceae bacterium
GCTGCAGCGTGCTTGGCTGCGATGCCTAAATTCAACTTGGCCACTTTGATCTTGATTTCCGCATTATCCTTGGCGATCTGCTCGTCCTTGGCCGCGATATGTTCCCTGCTGGCAGCGATCTCCATCTCCGTGGGAAGGCGATTTACAGCCGCCAGGTGAAGTTGTTTGATGATGTCATCGTCAGGTTTACTCTCCTTGACGAGCACACGAAAACGATTGTTTTCGTCTCGCAATTTGTTGTAGATCAGAGGCCCGTTAAAAAACTGAATGGCCATACCCAAATTCGACTCGCTGGACCGTTCACACGCGCAGACAGTTTGTCGTTCGGGTTGGCCAAAGATCTTAAGGAAGTCGTGGTTGGCCAGGTCAGGCGCGGGCAGCTGCGTGGCTTTGGTGCTGGCGGGAAGCGAACCGAACTTCTCCGGCCGGCCCGTCACGTGGCAAATCGCATCCAGCAGTTGTTCAGCGCTCAGCAGCCGCGGTTGGAAGTGCGAAAAGTACTTGGTGTCATCCTGGTTGAAGTCATTCGCTTCAAACGAGGCTTGATAGGTTCGGCTATTCAGGATGGTGCGAATCACATGCTTGCGATCAAAGCCGTTTTCGGCGAAGTCCTTGGCGAGCGCGTCAAGTAGTGCCGCATTTGAGGGTGGATTGGAATCGCGAAAATCGTCTGGCGGTTCGACAATGCCACGTCCGAGCAAGTGGCTCCAAATGCGATTGGCCTCGATCTTGCCAAAGAATGGATTGTCATTCGTCGTCAGCCAGTCGGCAAACAGAACGCGGCGATCATCGACCTGCGCGTTTTCCACGTCGCCTTTGAGAGGTAGCCACGGTTTCATCTTTTGGCCCGTGCGAGGCTGCGTGACTTCACCTGTCTGTAATGCCCAAATGAACAACTCGTCCGGCTTGGGCGTCTTCTTTCGTTGCACGCGGTTAAAGAACGCAGCCATGCCGTAATAGTTGTCTTGTGTCCAACGCTCGAAAGGATGATTGTGACATTTGGCACATTGCAATCGAGCGCCCAGGAAGATCTGCGAAATGGTTTCGACACAGTCGTTGGTATCGGTGGCAGTACGGTAGAAATTCGAGGGTGGATTCGAATGCGTGCTGCCCGATGCGGTCAACAACTGTCGCGCGAATTCGTCATACGGCATGTTCGATGCAATCGCCCGTTCGACCCAGCGATGATATTTGTGCACCCCGTCGCCGCCAACTTGCTTGCTCGTCAGGCGCAGCAGGTCGCCCCACTTTAACGCCCAAAACTTGGCGAACTCGGGCCGCTCGACTAGCACGTCAATCAATTTGGCGCGTTTATCAGCCGCCTTGTCGTTGAGAAATGCTTGAACTTCATCGACCGTTGGCATGATCCCGATGACATCAAGATAGACGCGACGCAAGAACTCTTCGTCCGTGCAGAGGTCGGAAGGCAAGTACTTAAGCTGCTTTAGTTTCTCGTAGACCAGGTCGTCCACGTAGTTATTCGACGGTGGCTGTTTCCACTGGAATCCTTCGATGTCACGCACAAAGGTGATAAAGCTCGACTCGATAAACTCCAAGTAGCGTACGATGATGGCTGTTTCCCCACGTTCGTTTCCGACGACGAGCCCACTTTTGGAGACAGACGCAACTTCCTCGTCCGAGCTGGAATAGACCGCCAGCGAAGTGATGTCCCGCGTGGTGCCATCGGAATAGTGGGCCAGTACGCAAAGTTGTTGCGTGTGAGCTGGCCGTTTCAGCAAGCGACCAGACGGTGGATAGAGTTCAATCTTGACGGGATGCGGCGCGTCAGCGACGTCCAGCCGGCATCCTTCGGAAATCCAGTCTCGTAGTACAATGTGCGCGGGTTCCGACGGGCGAAGCTTCATGCCGCCACCGTGTGGAACCTTCATCAGCGGCTTCAGTAGCAACAGACTTTCAGCTGGGTTGAGCGGGTTGGTGCGGCGACCAAAGTCTTCGTGAATCAATGTCAGTTTATCGAGTTTCGAATCGAAGGCTCGCAATGACAAACGAAAACCGCCCTTGCCACTGGGCGACCCGTGACACGCTCCGGAATTACAACCTTGTTTAGACAAGGCAGCCAGCGCGTCGTAGGCAAACGAAACCAGCTGCGGTCTTGATTGACCGCTGACAACAACCTTGGCGGTTGTCTCCTTGCCACTGACCCGCACGACCACATCCGCCGCACCATCCTTTCCCGGTCGACCGACGGACTGAACGATCTGTACGATCGCAGGGTCGCTCGACGCGAATTCCGCGACAGACGTCAGATCGCGCACCACACCGTTCTCGTAATGACCGGTAACGATAAACTGAATCTGCTCGCGCACACCCTGTAAAGCCACGTTCGCCGGGAAGACTTCGAGAGATTGCGGTTCACCGATATCGATGCTGGCCGACTGGTCGTCGGCCAGCGTGCCGGCCACCGCGAGACACATTACGGTTGCCGTTACGCAGACCATCAAACAGGGAACACGCGTCACGCCTCTGCGCGAAGCAACAGGCAGGCCAATCCATCCACATGTTCGTCCGTGTTTAGTCATGGTCATCTGATTTCTCATTGCTCCAGAAATATGATCAGCAAGAAACGAATTGATGGGTCACCCGCCAGCAGCTGCAGCGACTTCCAACGCGGCTTCCTTGATAACGACCTGCCCTTTGCTCTTAAAGGCACCGTACCCGATGATCCGCAACGAGTGGCTTTTCGCCGCCGCATTCTTAGGTCCTTTGATGGTAACCTTGTAACTATCTTTGTCTTGCTTGACAGCGTAGGAAAACGTCGCCGAAAGACCTTCGACGGCGACCGTAATAGAATCCTTGAACTCCTTGTTCTTGCGTTCCAATGTTACGGTCAGCTCCGCCACCCCCTTGTCCGCGGCAAACGCAACTTTGTCGCTGCTGAGTTTAGTTTCGAAAAACGCTTCAGCTTCCGGTGCCGTGGCGACTGTCAGCAGGCCGTCAATCCAAGGAGGTGGATACAAAATCAACGGTTTTCGAGTGCGAACCAAGGCGGCCGTCGAGACGACTGACGATAACTGACGCCCTTGGTGGTCGGCAGTACCCACCACACGCAAAGCGTGGAGATCCGCTGCCTGTGCGGTTGGCGGGACAGTCAACAGCACGCGATGAGTCTTAGCGGCCTTGGGGATTATGTTGTTGATCAGCTGAAAACCTGCGGCGGAGTTCTCCAACGACAGTGTGATCGGGCCGTCAAAGCCACGTCGAGCACACTGCACGTCCAACGCAAACGCGCCGGTCTTCAGCGTCGTGATGAACTTGATTGCCGTGGCCTTGTCATTCTTCAACGACAGCGAAAAACCTACGTTGGAAGCCATTTCGACGCGATAGGCGTACTCGGGACCACCGCGTCTTAGCAAATCGTAAACCATCAAATGGTAGATGCCGTCCGCGGCAAGCGTGTGTGTCAGGGTGAATTCTTCTTCAGCGCTAACGGCGGTTTCCGCCAACTGGCCTCCGTCCGCATTGAGCAGCCGCATGAATAGCAAAGCCGGTGAACCAAGGCTGCGAGAGACTGCCTTAAATGAGATCGCTTGCCCTTTGACGGCCGCGAATTGAAAGTAGTCTCGATCTGCTTTATCGCCCAGAATCCCATTGACGGCACACGGCAACGTGACTCGGGAAGCAATCTTGATGTCGTTGTTTGGTTCGATCTCCATCTCCTCTGGCAATCGACTGGCGACCAGAGTGGCAGTTGCCGACGACTTGCCGTCTGGGAATCTTGCGTTCACGGAAAATCGGCCAGTGCGGACGTCATCGGGAATTCGCACGAAGACCGGTGCGGTACCGTCTGCAGATGGTCCAGAAAAAACGAATCTCGCAGTTGATCCGAAGCGGCCACCCAGCGGAAAAGGCGAAGTGACCAAGGGAAAGTCGCCGACACGAAGACGGTAACGGCCACCACCACGATATTGGTTGTCACGCACTTCCAGCACATAGTCTCCGTCAGCGTCGAAGACATGCGCGAAACGGCAATCAGCGCCCAGACTGGGATCATCGTCTGCAAACAGAATCTCTTTTCCGACAGAATCCAAGAGTCGCAAGACAGGATCAATTGCCGAGCCAACTCGAGCCGCAACCACTTCAAACGCGATCCGCTGGTTCTTCTTGGCAGGAAACTTGTAGTGATCGAATTGGGCCCCATTGGTAACGCCATCCACCGCGATTGGCAACGTCAGGACTTGGGCTGTGGACTGAGAAACGTTCTTGCCGTCATCGGCGACTGAGGCCAGATCATCGAGACCGATGTATAAAACGTCCGAAGTGCCGGTCGCATTGCCGACAACGAATCCACCGGTGCCAACAGGCGCCGCGGCGTCGACCGTAATCTTGCAAGTTCGGCTTTTGAGATCCTTCTTACCAGCCTCGGCCGGAACAACTTCAACCTTCGCTGGAAAACTTGTCCAAACGCGGAGTGGATCATCTAGCTTTGCGCCATGTAGCGTCAGTTCAATCGTCTTGCCTGGTTGGACAGCGCCGGGGACCGCATAGGTTACAGATGGCTGTGCCCGCACGTGACTGGTGGCAAGCGCGAAGAACAGAAAGACAATCGTCCGGGAATGAGGCATGAGAGCGTCCAGGTCAAGACATGGCAGTGGTGGGACCACTTGCGAGCGCCTATTTTGAACAAATAGGAGGGTTCAGTCAACAAATCAACTGTATGAAGGCACGATGCGGCGGTGGTCCGATGTATTCTCCTTCGTGATTCTCGACAGTCGGATGCCATGTCGCAACCAACCAAATGCGTGTCAGTCCTGTGGAGCCTTGGCCGCGGCGAGGCGCAGCTCCGTAATCTTGCTAGCCTTTCGAGGCAGCCAAAATCTTTCGAGGAAAAAAGTGCAAATCCGCTAGCCCGGATTATTCATGATCCGGGGAATTCTTGAGCCTCCAAGAGCATCTAAGAAGTTGTATCACAACCACTTCCTTCGATGCTTGGAGGCTCGACA
>JASLRF010000552.1 GCA_030744095.1 Pirellulaceae bacterium
AGCCACAATGTGGTAAAGCGTTGGGGCGAGCAAGGACTGGACGACGACACAATCCAAATCAAATTCAATGGGTCGGCGGGCCAGAGCCTGGGCGCATGGTTGGCCAGTGGCGTGACGATCGAGTTGGAAGGCGATGCCAACGATTACGTTGGCAAAGGGCTGTCGGGTGGCCGAATCGTGATCTATCCGCCGAAGGAAAGTGGATTCGCACCGGAAGAAAACATCCTGGTAGGCAACGTCGTGCTATATGGGGCGACAGGTGGCCAGGCCTTCTTCCGTGGTCGCGCCGCGGAACGATTTTGTGTCAGAAACAGCGGTGCCTGGGCGATAATTGAAGGTGTTGGTGACCATGCCTGCGAGTACATGACAGGCGGGCGAGCAGTCATTCTGGGACCGACGGGAAGGAACTTTGCCGCGGGCATGTCGGGGGGTGTGGCCTATGTCCTGGCCCCGGATCGCGACGCATTTCGCATTAATTGCAACTTGGGCATGGTTGAATTGGAAAATGTCGTTGACGATGCAGATGTGGCCGAGCTTCTGGAAATGGTCGAATTGCACGAACAATACACAGGCTCGACCGTGGCTACCCGCGTGCTGTCGGAGTGGCCCAAGGTGCTCGACGATTTCGTCAAGGTGATGCCTGTCGACTACAAACGAGTGCTCATGGAAAGACAAGACCACGACGAAGAACAAGAGGCGACGTTGCATGACTAATGAGGCAGTGCCTCGAAGCGATGCGAGCTATCGTTCGATTGCAGCGCCCCGCTCCCCGACCAACTTGCGGTCGGTGCCCGTCACTGAACAACTGTGAAGAAAGACCTGATACGAGCATTCCAGTTGCATCTAACGATGCGCTGGTCCTGCGTGCGGAGCGGACAGCCACGACATAACTTCGACCAACTTTCGGTTCAGCGACTCTCACACGGACGGCGAACCATCGTGGTCCTCCACATCATTTTTACGATCAGAGTGAATTGAGAAATGGGAAAACCAACAGGCTTCAAAGAGTTCCCACGTCATCCGGTGCCGTATCGCCCGCCCCTGGTCCGCATTAGCGACTTTAAGGAGATCTATACCGAAGCGGACGAGGATCACTTGCAGACGCAATCCGCTCGCTGCATGGATTGCGGTGTTCCGTTTTGTCAGTCGAACAGTGGGTGTCCAATCGACAACCTGATTCCGGAATGGAACGATTTGGTTTATCAGAGACGCTGGCGCGAAGCGCTCGATCGCTTGCATCGGACCAACAACTTTCCCGAATTCACTGGTCGGGCCTGCCCCGCACCATGCGAAGGTGCCTGCGTGCTCGGGATCACGGACCCGGCCGTCACGATCAAGAACATCGAAAACGCAATCATCGACCGTGGGTTTGCCGAAGGCTGGGTCAAGCCTACTCCGCCGCAGAAGCGGACGGGCAAGAAGGTGGCAATTGTTGGTTCCGGGCCGGCAGGGCTGGCAGCCGCCGCTCAACTGAACAAAGCGGGCCACACCGTCACCGTTTACGAACGAGCGGATCGAATTGGCGGCCTGCTGATGTACGGCATTCCCAACATGAAACTGGGAAAGGGGGTCGTGCAGCGTCGCGTCGACTTGCTGACCGCCGAGGGAATCACGTTCGTCACCAACGCTCACATTGGCAAGGTGGAAGATCTTCCGCCGGGCCACGTGACGCGGATCATGCAGGAACGCGGCTGCCGGATGCAATATCTCGACCCCAACCAGCTGCTCGAAGAAAACGATGCGCTGCTGTTGGCCACCGGCGCGACGCGACCTCGCGATTTGCCGATTCAAGGACGTGAACTCGCTGGCATTCATTTCGCCATGGAATTCCTGACACGGAACACCAAGAGTTTGCTTGATTCTAAATTGGCTGACGTGGCAATGATCAACGCAAAGGGCAAACGTGTCATTGTGATTGGCGGCGGCGATACGGGCGCGGATTGCATTGGCACGTCCTTGCGGCACGGTTGTGCAAGTGTGATCAACTTTGAACTGCTAGACAAACCGCCGATGAAACGCGCTAGCAACAACCCCTGGCCCCAGTGGCCTCGAATCTCTCGTGTTGACTATTCGCATTCCGAAACCAGAGAGAAATTCGGCCAGGACCCGCGAACGTACTCGATCCTCTCGAAGCAGTACCTAGACGATGGAAAAGGAAATGTCGCCGGAATCAAGACGGTGAATATTGATTGGAAGAAGCCGACGGAGAAAGCGCCGTTTAGTGAGGTTCCCGGTTCCGAAAAGATCTGGGAGTGCGACCTCATTTTCTTGTCGATGGGTTTCTTGGGACCTGAGCAGACAGTGTCGAACATGCTGGGCATCGAGCACGACGGCCGCACCAATTACCAGGCCGAGCATGGGAAGTTCACGACCAGCATCAAGAAGGTCTTTGCCGCCGGCGACTGCCGCCGAGGCCAGTCGTTAGTCGTCTGGGCCATCAATGAAGGTCGCGGTGCGGCCCGAGCGATTGACCAGTCGCTGATGGGCAGTAGCAACCTCCCGGCACCGGGAATGTAGTCAAAAAATCCCCATCGCCATCAGGCTGTAACGAACAACCAGTCCCGCCACGACCACGCTGACCATGCTCATCAGCTTGATCAAGATATTCAGGCTGGGACCGCTGGTGTCCTTGAATGGATCGCCCACGGTATCGCCGACGACACCTGCCTTATGCGCATCGGAACCTTTGCCGCCGTGATGACCGGCTTCGATATACTTCTTGGCATTGTCCCAAGCGCCACCGGCGTTGGCCATGAAGATGGCGACGCAGAAGCCACAGGTGAGCGTTCCCACCAGCAGCCCGAGCACGCCCCCAACGCCCAACACAAGGCCCACGACAATTGGTGTTGCCAGACCCAACAGAGACGGAAGAACCATTTCTCGTTGGGCCGCCACCGTGCTAATTGCAACGGGTGCCGCATAATCAGGAGTTTCGGTGCCCTCCATGATTCCCGGTTTCTCACGGAATTGGCGGCGAACTTCTTCCACCATCCCCTTGGCAGCACGGCCCACTGCTTTCATCGTCATCGCACAAAAGACGAACGTGGCCATCGCACCAAGGAAGACGCCCACCAGGACTTTCGGATTCATCAAGGACGCGTCGTAGTAGGTGGTAAAGTCTGGCAAAGTCGCTTCTTTGACCGCCACCAGGCGGTCGCCAGTGCGAAAACTCAACTCGCCATCTTCATCACGCGGCCCAAACAATGACTCATCCAGTTTGGCCGGCCATTGATCGCGTCCGACGGCTTCCCAATCCGCCTTCACGTCAGGACGCCGCGTTTGGTTCGGCATCGCCAGGTACTTCGTGGATTCTCCGGCCTTCTTCTCGACGACGAAACCAGTGGAGAGTTTGTAGATTCCCTCCGCCGGAACCGACGCAACGACTTCGTCACCCCACCGCTCGAAGCCGACACGGACCTCTTCGACATAGGCGGCCAGTAATGCCAAGGCGGTCAGAGCCGCAGAACCGATGGCAAATCCTTTGCCCGTCGCAGCCGTCGTGTTGCCCAGCGAGTCCAACGCGTCGGTCCTTTCCCGGACAATCGGTTCCAGACCGGCCATTTCCGCGTTCCCGCCCGCATTATCGGCAATCGGGCCGTAGGCGTCGGTGGCCAGCGTAATGCCCAGCGTGCTGAGCATTCCGACTGCGGCGATGCCAACACCGTAGAGACCAATCGCAAAGTAATTGACATCGCCATAATTCCAGCCGGAGGCAAATCCAAAAGCCATCAACGTCGCCGCGCAAACGGTAATGACAGGGACCCAA
>JASLRF010000553.1 GCA_030744095.1 Pirellulaceae bacterium
AAACATCTGCGCGTCGATCGACTGTGCCATGGTCTGTTCGATTTCCTCATGCGTCGGCCAAATCTCGCTGAGCATCACGTCGTTGCCATCGGAATCTTGTCCCAACGGTTCGGTCGTCAAGTCGATTTCTGTGCTTCCCGCCAAAGCGTAGGCCACAACCAACGGCGGGCTGGCCAGGTAGTTCGCCTTGACCAGAGGGTTCACGCGACCCTCAAAATTCCGATTACCGCTGAGCACAGCGGAAGCCACCAGGTTTCCGTCGGTCACCGCTTTCGCCACGGCGTGGGGTAGCGGTCCACTATTGCCGATGCACGATGTGCAACCGTAGCCGACGGTATGAAAACCCAATTCTCGGAGCGATTCCGACAGCCCGGCCTTGTCGAGGTAGTCGGTAACGACACGCGAGCCAGGTGCTAGACTGGTTTTGACATGCGGTTTGACACGCAGGCCACGATCCACAGCGTTCTTGGCCAAAAGACCGGCCGCCAGCATGACCGATGGATTACTCGTGTTGGTGCAACTGGTAATGGCAGCGATCACGACCGCTCCGTGGCTGATTTCATAGCTTGGACCATTGTCCTGAATCACGCCCGCGCGCGACAACTCGGCCGGCTCGAGCGCAAAGCCGCGCTGGTCGACTGGCGTCGTCAGGATCTCCTGAAATGAAGACTTCATGTTGGACAGCGCCACGCGATCTTGCGGCCGCTTGGGACCTGACAAGGATGGTTCGACGGTGGAAAGATCCAAAGCGAGCGACTTCGAATAGACCGGGATGGGCGCATCTTCAGTCCAAAATATTCCCAATTCCTTGGCGTATCGCTCGACCAATTCGACTTCCGCATCTTCACGTCCAGTTCGCCGCATGTAAGCCAGCGACTCGACGTCGAGCGGAAAGAAGCCCATGGTCGCGCCGTATTCAGGGGCCATGTTGGCGATGGTTGCCCGGTCAGCCAGTGACATCTTCGACACGCCGTCACCGTGAAATTCGACGAATTTGCCGACAACACCTTCGCTCCGCAACGCTTCGGTAACGGTCAGCACCATGTCGGTTGCCGTGGCACCAGTGGGCAGCGTGCCCTGTAGTTCAAAGCCAACGACTTCCGGCATCAGCATGTAGAGTGGTTGGCCGAGCATCACTGCTTCCGCTTCGATGCCACCAACGCCCCAACCGACGACGCCCAGTCCGTTAATCATCGTCGTATGACTGTCTGTGCCCACCAACGTGTCTGGGCGCGCGACGGGCCCACTGCCATCGTCAAAGACAAAGACGCCTTTCGCCAGGAATTCGAGGTTCACTTGGTGGACGATTCCAACATTCGGTGGAATAACACGAAAATTATCCAGAGCCTGCTGACCCCATCGGAGGAATTCGTAACGCTCGCGATTGCGTTTGAATTCTAGATCCACGTTCCGGTCGAGCGAATCGAGGCTTCCAAAATTGTCGACCTGAACAGAATGATCGATCACGAGATCGACGGGGATCAAGGGGTTGATTTTCGTGGGATCGCCCTGCAAGCGCTGCATGGCGCTGCGCAATGCGGCCAGATCGACCACCGCGGGGACACCAGTAAAATCTTGTAACACGACGCGCGCAGGTTTGAAAGGAATCTCGACCTTGGCAGGTGCCGCTGCGTTCCACGCTGCCAGGTTCCTCACATCGTCTTCGGTGACGACATAGCCATCACAGTTCCGGACAACGGCTTCCAAAAGGACGCGAATCGAATAGGGCAGCCGCTCGATATCCCCCAGCCCTTGTTCGGCGAGCCGAGCAATGCGGTAGATGCCGACCGGTCCTGAGGCGGATTCAAACGTATCACGAATGCCAAACGGATCGTTGCCAAGGGGATCGTTAATAGTGCCACTCATCAGTGGACCAACTCCTTTCAGGTCGGAAATCGAGATTGCGGGCTCACACACGTGTTGGAGCATCCGAATTCTAGCGTATGGTACTTGGATTGCGGTAGGTGGCAGTTTTTCAGTCCAGGGAAGGTAAGTATCTGGTTCGTTTCTTTCTCACGTCAATCGGGCATCAGAACCTCTGGGGGCGCCAACGCGGGCTTGATCTCTAGAGGGCCTACTTGATAAGTTCCACTGGCTTGCTATCGTCCCAGAGCCAGCGAGACCCCCATGACCAACATTGATCAGTTCGAAAGCGTCTTCAAGTCGGCGGACAAGCCTCGATTTCAGTTGGAAAAGTCCAGCCTCAAGACCGCGTTTTTGATTACGGACTTGAAGGCGGAAGAAGCCAGCGTCTATCACGCCCAGGTCGGACGTTTCCTGGAAACCTTGACAAGAGAGTGCGATCTCACCTGGCGTCTGATCACGGTGGGCCAGTACGACAATATCGCTCAGTTATTGCAACTGGTTCAGGCTGAGCCCCCTGATCTGATTTGTACGTATCGCAATTTGCACCTGGCAATACCAGATTTTCCGCATAGTCTAGGCGTATTTGTCGATGTGCTGACCCAGGTTGTTTCGATGCCTGTGTTGCTGCTGCCGTCGCCGCGGATGCTCCGCGACGGAAAGGCGACGCTGACATCGCCCGATGTGGTGATGGCGGTGACCGATCATCTGACCGGGGATCACCACCTAGTCAGCCAAGCGGCGTTTTTTGCGAATCCTGCCGGTCGGCTGTTTTTGACACATGTCGAGGATGAGATCACCTTTAATCGCTATATCGAGACAATCGGTAAGATCCCAGAGATCGACACGGACTTCGCGCGCGAAGCGATTCTCGAGCAACTGCTCAAGGAACCTCACGATTATATCCGTTCGTGTCGTGAGGTTTTGAAAGAGGCAGACCCCAATCTGGATATCGAAGAGTTGGTCACTGCTGGACATCGCTTAAGCGACTACAAGCGTTTGATCGATGAACATAACGTGTCACTGCTGGTGATGAACACGAAGGACGACGAACAGTTGGCAATGCACGGCGTCGCCTATCCGCTGGCGGTCGAGTTGCGTGAGACACCTCTCCTGCTCCTGTAAGCACGGGCTGGCCCTTTCTCTATTTACCAATTCTCAATAGCAGCAAGGAAGCGCCTATGGGCCTTTCGCTTTTGGCTACAACCGAGCACCAGGTCGCCGGTGGTATCACGGCGCTGTTTGCCGTTCTGCTTGCCGCTCTCATCCTATGTCTCGCGTTGGAAGAGAAGCTACATGCCAAGAAGTCAGTGATTGCGGGAGTCTTTGCCATCATCTGCCTCCTGTTGGGCGCGGCATACGGTGTCTTGCCGTTTGACAATGTGGTTGTTGGCAGTCATGCCATGACCAACGTCGAGCAGTTGGAGGGTGACTATATCTTGGACGTTGATAACGCCCACAAGCCGCATCATATTGACGAAGATGACGCAGAAATGGTCCATGTTGGCGGTCATCGTCTGGATATGCCGGTTTACATTCCCGGTATCAATTGGGCCGTGATCGCTATCATTCTCGGTTCCAGCTTGTTTGTCGACGTGACCAGTCGATCTGGCCTGTTCACTTGGTTGGCGCTAAAGGTGACGAAACTATCACGGGGCGATCCCATTAAGCTGCTCTACTGTTACGGAATTACTACTGTCATCTTCTCGGCCGTTTTGAACAATGTTACGGCCATGATCATTGTTGGTTCACTGACGGCGGTTTCGCTTGAAAAACTCGGCCGCCGCAAACAGTTGCTGGCTTTTCTGTTGATCGAAGGGCTGCTTACGAATATCGGCGGACTGCTGACCCTGATCAGCTCGGTTCCCAATATCATCGTGGGCACGACGGCTGGGATCAGCTTTCTGAGTTTCTTTATGAAGGCGGCCCCGTTTGTCGTCGTGGCGACGGCATTGACCATCTGGATGGGTGCACGGCTGTTTGGCATCAAATCGCTTGTCACCACGGATGAACGAGAAGCAGCCAAGGAACTCGTGTCGAGTTTTGACGAGAATGACGGAGTCGAGAGTTGGGGATTCTTTTTCTTTAGCACTGCAATGCTGATTCTGTTCATCATCTTGATTGCGACAGCTTCTGTCCTACCGGCCAATATCAATCATCTTGGTATGGGCTTCATCGCCATGGCTTTCGCTGGCATCATGTTGGTGCGCTACAAGCACGATGTCGATACGTTCTACAAATCGGTCGACTGGGATCTGCTCGGCTTCTTCATGGCGCTGTTTGTCGTGATTTACGTAATGGAACACGCTCGCGTGCTGGCGACGATGGGCGGGATCCTCGAATCTGTCATGATCGACATCACACTCGAATCAGCGAATTGGCGCGACAGCGTGGTGTTGCTCTGGGGTTCGGCGGCGTGCAGTAGCGTAACGGACAACATTCCATTGGCAGCGATGTTGTCGAGCATACTCGTCGAACTTGGCGCCCCAACCGCTTTCGATGGCGCGGAATCTGGGCTATGGTGGGCTCTTGTGTTCGGTGCAAATCTGGGCGGGAACCTGACACCAATTGGCTCGGCTTCGACATTGGTTGCGGTCACTATCATGCACAAGCATGAATTGCCATTGTCGTTTATTGCCTTCGTAAAAGCCGCCGTGCCGTACGCGCTCGTGCAGTTGCTCTTGGCA
>JASLRF010000554.1 GCA_030744095.1 Pirellulaceae bacterium
TACAGTGGCTACCCTGATTGTCGTCCTGATTACATTGCGGCGTTCCAGCGGATGGCAAACCTGGCGACCAAGGGTGCCGTCGAAGGGGATTTGCCGATCCGGATCCAAACACCGCTTATCGATCTAACCAAAGCCCAGATCATCCGTCGCGGCTTGGAGCTGGGCGTGAATTACGGCCTGACGACCAGTTGCTATGATCCGACTACAGATGGGCTGGCGTGCGGCGGTTGTGATGCTTGTCTGCTGCGGCTGAAAGGGTTCGAAGAACACGGTCTGATGGATCCTGCGCGCTATGCCACGAAGAAGACCTAGCGAGGCTGTGCCTCGGAGAAGCGAGCTATCACTTGGTTGCGGTAATCTGCTCCCCGACCCACCTGCGGTCAGTGCCCGTCGGTGAAAACGTGGCTCATTTGTCAAATCATCCGAACATTTGATGCCGTCCGACTGGCGTGAACGCATTGGGAAAGTGTTCGATTGTCGGTTGTTTCTGTATGTTTGGCCATGTCACGGCGACGACGTCGAAGCGCGCTCGATATTCCAGCAGGTCGTGGCGTTTGAGGTAGCCCAGTGCCAGCCGAGTCAGCCGACGTTGTTTGGCATCCCCAACTGCTTCGGCGGGATGTCCCGCTTGATGCGACTTTCGTGTCTTGACTTCCACGAAGACGACCGTCCTCTGATCGACCGCGATCAAGTCCATCTCGCCCAGCATGTCACGTTGGCTGCGGGCCACGATAAGAAAGCCGAGCCGTTTAAGAAAACGGGCAGCGGCAGCTTCGCCCCGCCTGCCAAGCGGTTGGGGCGTTCTCCACTGGCGAACCCAGGTCCAGGCTTTTTGCAACGCATTCATTTCAAAGCGAAGCTTAGCGGCGCCGACGTTCTTTCAGGCGAACTGCCTTGCCGACACGATCTCGCAAGAAGTACAACTTCGCACGACGAACGATGCTCGAACGCTGCACTTCGACAGACGCCACGCGGGGTGAATGGACGGGAAACTTGCGTTCCACACCTTCGCCCGCCACGATCCGTCGAACAGTGAACATTTCACGTGTACCGCTACCACTCCGTGCGATCACCGTGCCGGAGAAAACCTGGATGCGTTCTTTGTCACCTTCCAGGATTCGCGTATGCACGTCGACGGTGTCACCGATTTCAAATTTAGGCGGTTCGTCTTTAAGGCAAGACTTCTCCACCTTGTTCATTAGTTTCTGACTCATGGCATTGTCCTTTCTGAGTATACGTCGACGGCTGGTCTGGCTGACTGCCAACCGCAGATCTAGTTGTCCGTTTTCGTCTTATCTTGGATTGGGGCTGACTTTGTTGGTTCGTTTTTTTGGGCTGGTGGTTCGCTGCTTCCAGCGGGTGGTGGCAATTCAGTTGGTGGCGTCTCCAGCAGATCCGCCCGTCGTGTTTTTGTTTTTAGGAATCCTTGTTCTCGTCGCCATTGGGCAATCGCCTTGTGGTCACCGCTCAACAAAACCTCCGGGACTTTGTGACCACGGTATTCCCGTGGTCGTGTGTATTGAGCCCATTCCAAGTGTCGATTGCCTGTCGAAAACGAATCCTCAACGGTGCTTTGCTCTTCTCCCAAGACACCGGGAACTAGACGCAACACTGCGTCAATTATCACCATCGCGGCAACCTCGCCACCGTTAAGGATATAGTCGCCGGCGGAAATCTCGTCCGGCTGCAACAGATCAACCACTCGCTGATCAAAGCCTTCATAGCGACCACAAAGTAACAGTAGCCGATCTTCCTGGGCCAGTTCCTCCACAATTTGTTGGTTCAGTTTTCGGCCTTGGGGGGTGAGCATCACGACCCGCCCAGGCCCGTTCGCTCTGCGTTGTACGTCTTCGACACATTCGACGACCGGTTCGACTCGCAGTACCATACCGGGACCACCGCCAAACGGCCGGTCGTCCACCTTGTGATGCTTGTCTTTCGACCACCGGCGAAGGTCGTGTAATTCCACCTGGACCATGCCACGGTCGATCGCCTTCTTCAGCAAACTCTGTCCCAGGTATCCCGGAAAAAGGTCAGGAAACAGCGTCAGCACGTCGAAGCGCATTGTCTATTCTTTTTTCTCCTCGGCCGGTGCGGTCTCAGGCTCCACAATGGCATCGGGCTGGGCAGCAGCTTCCGGTTCAGGAGTAGCCTCCGGTTCAGGAGTAGCTTCGGGCTCGGCAGCGACTTCAGTAGCTTCCGCCTCAGGGGCTTCAGATTCGGCGACGGGAGCTTCATCCGTGGGCGCTTCCGTGCTGGCTTCCGCCTCAGGCGCTGCTTCCGCCGGCGGTTCTTCCGCCTTCGGCTTGGCGATGACGACTGGGGCCGGTGCCATTGGCTTGTTCGCCTTCAGGCGCTCAAGTGCTGCCAGGCGTTGTTCGTTGTGGGTGCCATTGCTCCCGTATTTCTTTATAAGCACACTCATTTTGTCGCTAGGCTGGGCGCCGACGCTGAGCCAGTAATCGATGCGCTCGGCGTTGAGCGACGCGCGTGCGTCCGTTTCGGACACCATCGGGTCATAGTGTCCCAGGTATTCAATCACGCGACCGTCGCGGGCCTTTCGACCATCGACGGCACACACGCGATAAAATGGCCGGTGTCGCCGACCCATACGTTTCATACGAATTCTAACTGCCATTGCTTCTCCCTAAATCGATCCTTGTTAGTCGTCTGGCGGGCGTCGCCCGCATGAATATCTTTTGGAAACTGCTTGTTTACGCTTAATTGTCTCCCGATTGTCCAAAGCGCCGCCGACGCCGCAAAGCTCTTTCTTTTTCCTTCTTCAACTTGGCTTTCTCTTTGGGAGAAAGCCGCTTCCCGGTTCCCTTTTTGGTGCGCATCATCGCACCACCGCCGGGATCCATCATACCGCTTTGCTGCAGCTTTTGGATCGCCTGCATACGACCAGCCATGCCTTGCCCCGCCATGTCCTTCATGATGGGGGCAACCATATTGTATTGCTTGACCAGCTCGTTCACTTGCTGCGGCATCACTCCCGAACCCGACGCAATGCGATTCCTTCGAGCTGGATCGATCTGCTTCGGATTGCGCCGTTCTCCCGGCGTCATCGAATTAATGATGCCAATCAGACGGCGGGCGTCGCCTTCGGCGTCCATGCCATCGCCGTCCATCATCTTGGTCATCTCGCCCATGCCGGGCATGAGTCCCATCATCTTCTTCATCAGGCCGGGTTTGCTGAAACTCTCCAGCTGGACTTTGAAGTCGTCCAACGTGAATTCACCTGCACGGATCTTGTCTTCGAGAGCTTGCTGTTGTTCTTCATCGACGACTTGGCGGGCTGTGTCGACCAGAGCCAGGATGTCGCCCATGCCCAGAATCCGGCCTGCCATGCCGTCAGGGCGAAAGGGCTCCAAGGCGTCCAAGTGTTCGCCGGTTCCGATGAACTTAATTGGGACGCCCGTGACATGCTTGACAGACATCAACGCACCACCGCGTGCATCGCCATCGAGCTTCGTCATGATCACGCCGTCAAGTTCCAGCGCCTCGTTAAACGCTTTGGCGCTGTTGACCGCATCCTGACCGGTCATGCCGTCGACGACGAAGTAGACCTGATCGGGGCCAACTCGGGTATCGATCGCTTGCAACTGACGCATCAGCTCTTCGTCGATCGCCAAGCGGCCGGCCGTATCCAGAATGAGAACCTGAACGCCTTCTTGTTTCGCCTTCTTGACGGCGTCCTGACAGACCTTGACGGGATCCTTGGCACCTTTTTCCGAATAAACAGGAACGCCAAGCTGTTCGCCCAGGACGTGCAGTTGGTCGATGGCGGCGGGACGCTGTAGGTCTGCAGCCACGAGCATCGGTTTGACTTTGTTGTTCAGAAGCAGCTGCGATAGCTTGCCGCAAGTCGTGGTTTTTCCCGATCCTTGCAAGCCGCACAGCATCAACGTTGTCAGTTCGCCCCGCAAATGTAACGACGGATCGACGGGACCAAGGATATTGATCAACTCGTCACGGACGATGCCGATCACTTCCTGGCTGGGATCAAGCGACAGCAACACGCGTTGGCCCAACGCGCGCTGCGTGACCTGCGACATGAACGCTTGGACGACTTCGTAACTTACGTCAGCCTCGATCAGCGATTTCTCGACCAAGCCCAAGGCGTCACGCATGTTCCCCTCGGTCAACTTGCCCTTACCGCGCAAGCTCTTCAGGGCCGATTGGATTCCGTCTTGGAGGGATTCAAACATGCGTCAGGTGAGTTGGGTGAACTGTCACCCCTGGAAGTGGGGGGGTGGCGAGGGAAACTCGCATTGTACTGTGGCAGCCTTGGGGTTGTAAACCCGTACTGCCGCACAATTTAAAGACGGCAAGCGGTTGCCAGAATTGGGTGCGTTGGCGATTGAGACTGCTTTCATGGTGGGATTGGCGAGCGTAAGATATTGGCCTGATTATCTTTATCTTCACCAAACCGCGACGATGTCGGAGTTCAGGATGGCAGCGGAACCAGAGTCGAGGGGTACTTTCAGTGTTTGGCGGGCCGTTGGTCCGGCGATCATTACGGCATCGGTGGTTCTAGGGCCGGGGAGCATTCTGTCGGCTTCCAAGATTGGCTACCAACACGGCTATGCCATGGTTTGGGTGTTGGCTTTCGCATCGCTCATGATGATCGGAATGATGGCACTTTCGGCACGCCTGGGCGTCGTGCTGAAGGGGACGTTGTGTGACGAATTGGCTCGCCGCGACGGCCGCTGGGTTGCGGTGATCACCGGTGTGTCGTTGTTCTTGATCGC
>JASLRF010000555.1 GCA_030744095.1 Pirellulaceae bacterium
GTTGCTGCAGAAGTTGAAGCTCTACAACGGTAAGACGTTGCCCGGCTTCACGGAAGAAAACGTCAAGGAATTGCGCGAACAGGCGGCCAGCGAGGGCATGCAAGGTATCTCGCCGCGCTATGTCCAGGACAAGATCTCAAACGCGCTGGTCGCACATCCTGATGCCAGATCGATCAACCCTTTCATGGTCATGAACGAACTGGAATCGGGACTGAAGCATCATTCGTTGATTAACAACAACGAATTGCGCCAGCGCTATCGGGACTTGCTCGCTGTGACCAAAGAGGAGTACGAGAACGTCGTCAAGAACGAGGTGCAACGCGCGATTGCGGCTGACGAAGATGCTCTGAAACGTCTTTGCGGCAACTACATTGACAACATCAAGGCGTACACGCAGCGCGAGCGCGTCAAGAACAAATTCACAGGTCAGTACGAGGAGTCGGACGAGCGATTGATGCGGTCAATCGAAGAGAAAATCGACATCCCTGATAGCCGCAAGGACGATTTCCGGCGCGAGATCATGAACTACATTGGCGCATTGTCGATCGACGGTAAATCGTTCGATTTCCGGTCCAACGAGCGGCTCCACAAAGCGTTGCAGCTTAAGCTGTTCGAGGATCAAAAAGACTCGATCAAGCTAACAAGTCTGGTCTCGAATGTAGTGGATCAGGAGACTCAACAGAAGATCGATGTCGTAAAGGGGCGCTTGATTCGCGACTACGGATACGACGACGAGAGCGCCACCGATGTGTTGAACTTTGTTGCCAGCATCTTCGCCCGTGGCGATGTCCGCGAAGAAGAGTGATCGTGGCGCAAGGCAACTCGAGGCATACCAGGGACTCCTCTCGGAGCGTGGCATGACACTGAAAATTGATCGTGACCAGAATCGGTTTAGACAGATTGTGCGTGGGAAGATTCGGGAGAATCTTCGGCAGTACGTCAATCATGGCGAACTGATCGGCCGGAAGGGTCGCGACTTGGTGAGCATTCCGCTGCCCCAGTTGGATATTCCTCATTTTCGCTACGGCCAAAACGGACGCGGTGGCGTGGGGCAAGGGGATGGTCAGGAAGGACAGCCGATCGCGCGCGGAGAAGGGGATGGAGATGGAATAGGCGAGGCTGGCAACGAACCCGGTTCCCACGTGTTGGAGGTCGATCTTACGTTGGACGAGCTGGCGGCGATCATGGGTGACGAACTGGAATTGCCGCGGATCGAGCCCAAAGGGCGGGCCAACATCAACCAGAGCAAAGCACGGTATCGCAGCATTCGTCGCGTCGGACCTGAATCGCTTCGGCATTTCAAGCGTACTTACGTCGAGGCGCTTCGCCGAAGCGTGATTGAAGGTAAGTATGACATGAACCGTCCGCGTGTAGTTCCCATCAAGGATGATCGCCGCTATCGCTCGTGGGAGGAAGTCCAGGAACCGATGGCCAATGCCGCCATCATCTACATGATGGACGTGTCCGGCTCGATGACGGACGATCAAAAAGCGATCGTACGCACCGAAGCGTTCTGGATCGATACCTGGTTGAAGAGCCAGTACGATGGTCTCGAACGGCGATACGTTATTCATGACGCTGCGGCCAAAGAAGTCGACGAAACGACTTTCTATCGCACGCGAGAGAGTGGTGGGACACGGATCAGCTCGGCCTATGCCGTTTGCTCGAACCTGATAGACACCTGTTTTCCGCCGGAGGATTGGAACCTGTACTTGTTCCATTTTTCAGATGGCGATAACTGGGGCGAAGACAATCGCAAGGCCATGCAAGCCCTGCGGGAGTCCCTGCTTCCACGCTGTAATCTGTTTTGCTACGGACAAGTCGAAAGTCCCTACGGCAGCGGCGAGTTCATTCGGTCGTTGGAATCTGCTTTTGGCGATCAGGAGGAAAAGATTGTCCTCTCGGAGATCGCCGGCCGTGACGCGATTTACGATTCCATCAAACAGTTTCTCGGCAAAGGCAAATGATGTACGTAAGGGTTTAGTGACCACACGCGAGGGTTCGCCCGATGATCGCCACGCACCGATTTCGACCATTGCCGTCTGAACTGGTTGCAGTTCAGCAGAAAATGGAAGGGCACGCGCGCGACTATGGGTTGGACTTCTTTCCGACAATCTTCGAAATGGTCGATGCCGAACAACTCAACGCGGTTGCAGCATACGGCGGTTTTCCGACTCGCTATCCGCACTGGCGGTTTGGCATGGAATACCAACAGCTATCCAAGAGCTACGAATACGGGCTGCAAAAAATCTATGAATTGGTGATTAACAACGATCCGTGCTACGCCTATTTGTTGGGTAGCAACGAGTTTACTGATCACAAACTTGTCATGGCTCATGTGTATGGGCATTGCGATTTCTTCAAGAATAATCAGTGGTTTAGCCAGACAAATCGCCACATGATCGACGAGATGGCGAACCATGGTAACCGTATTCGTCGGTACATGGACCGGTTTGGTGTGGACGATGTCGAGTGTTTCATCGATGTGTGCCTGAGCATCGAAGATCTGATCGACACTCATTCGCCGTTCGTCAAGCGGCACGACGATGTTCCTCGTTACGAATTCCCCGAACATGCCGATGATGAACCTGAATCGACGCCCCCGACCAGATTCAAGTCGAAGGGCTACATGGATCGTTTCATCAATCCACCAGAAGCGCTTGCCGCCGAAGAGAGACAAAACGTCGAGAAGCAACGGAAACGCGAACAGCGGTTTCCGTCCGAACCCGTGCGCGACGTGATGTTGTTCTTTTTGGAGCACGCTCCATTGAAATCGTGGCAGCGCGATATCCTGTCCATCATTCGGGACGAAGCATACTATTTTGCACCGCAAGCACAAACCAAGATCATGAACGAAGGTTGGGCGACGTATTGGCACTCGACAATCATGACCAAACATGGCATCGAGCCAGCGGATTTAGTTTGCTATGCAGACCACTGTAGTGGGACCCTGGCCAGTTCTCAAACCAAGTTGAATCCCTATAAACTGGGGCTCGAGCTGTTTCGGCACGTCGAGCAGCGCTGGAACAAGGGGCAGTTCGGCCAGGCTTGGGAGCAGTGTGATGATATGCGGCAAAAGCACGACTGGGACACCAAGACGATGCTCGGTCGTGAGAAGATCTTCGAGGTTCGTCGCATTCACAACGACCTGACATTCATTGACGAATTTCTGACACTTGATTTCTGCCGCGAACACAAGCTTTTTTCGTTCGGCTTTAATCAGCAGAGTGGATTTTATGAGATCGAGAGCCGTCAGTTCGCTGAAATCAAACAGCGATTACTCTTCAATTTGACCAACGTCGGTCGACCTATTATTCGGGTGATTGACGCCAATCATATGAACCGCGGAGAGCTTTTTCTGCAACATCGCTACAGCGGTGTCGAATTGAAGGCCAGCTATGCCGCCGACACGTTGGCGAACGTGTATCGACTGTGGAACCGACCTGTACACATTGAAACTGTGCTGGATGACAAAGCGACGATTCTCTCGTTTGACGGCTCGGAACACACATCGACAGAATCGGACGAGTTGATCGAAATCGGAGACTAATGAGGCAAATAGAGTATGCTCGCACACATGAATGACGAATTGAATCGCCTGATCCAACAGCATCGTGGTGGACCTTGCCGGTTAGCGTTGGATACGCCAGTAGGTGAACTCACGGCGCAGTTGGAGATGATCGACCAGCTTGCCTGTACGTTTTCTTTGCTGCGGCTGCAGGCGGACAAACTCGCAGCGGCTACGATCGACGAGTTGGCGGTGGTCGCTGCGGGCCTCTCTTCCCAGCTCAGCTACCTGCTCGAATCGATAAGTCCTGTCGAGATTGACCGTGACATGTGTGTTGTTCAGATGAGATCCAATCCACCCGAACAATGCGATCAAGGCACGTTCTACTATGAACTCGTCGTGCGGCTCGGCGCGATCGACCTCTGTCGCTATCAGAAGTCTCCCGGCAACGTGCGGCAGACGGTACCGGCCACCGTGACTCGCGAAGTACTGGGGCGACTAGCGGAAGACTTTGTGACGGCGGTGCCGAAATAAGTCTGTTGAAAACGCGGGGCCATTGTTGAACCCGCGACATCACTCCGGGTGTTTCACGATCCAATTGGGCTTTCAGCAGTTTCCCTCGTACCAGGGCGACGGCGTTCAGCCGGTCAATCCCAGCATGACCGAAAGTCCCCCTGGTGGAGCAGCCCCTAGCCGACCGTTGCCAATTGCCGAACAGGCGGCCACATGCCAGTTTGCCGTCCGCCGGTGCCCCCGTCCTGGTTGAATCAATATCATTCGATAAGATAGACCGGTCCAACACTTCCACTTCTTGAAAGTCATAGTCCATGAGCCACGGATCGCGTCCTCCTCAGCAACCGCCCGTCGAACCTTCGTTGGAGCTTGAGTCCGGGTGGCATTGCAACCATCTTTATTACAGCTTCGATCGCGCAGTGTTGGCGCAGCTTTCGCCCGGCGATGTCACTGCTGGACGTGCGGAACTTGTTGCGGCGCTTGATCCAACCGGCCCTGACGCTCCGGTGCGGTTACAAACCAGTGTGGTCAGCGGTCACAAAGCGGATTTTGGCTTGATGTTGCTGGACGACAATCCGCTGAAGATCGACGCCCTCCACCAGCGGTTGATGGCCAGTCGCCTGGGCCCAGCGCTCACGTCCGCCTATTCGTTCGTTTCCGTGACAGAAATATCAGAGTATGTTCCCTCGGTTGAACAGTACGCGCAACGATTGATTCAGGAAGGAGAGGAAGAAGGTAGCCCGGCCTACAACGCCAAAGTCAAAGCATACGAAGGGCGGCTACCCGCGATGAACCGACAGCGATTGACACCGGACTTTCCTCCATACCCCTCGACCTGCTTTTATCCGATGAACAAAAAACGCAAGGTTTTCGAGAACTGGTTCTTGTTGCCTTTTGCCGAACGAAACAGAATGATGGCCGAGCATGCGCTCAGCGGGATGGCGTTTGCCGGCAAGGTTTCTCAGTTGATCACCGTCGGCTTGGGTTTTGAAGATTGGGAGTGGGGGGTCACACTCTGGTCCCGCAATCCGGAATTCATCAAAGACATCGTTTACAAGATGCGTTTCGACGAAGCCAGTGCGCGGTATGCCGAATTCGGGCCGTTCTACATGAGTTACATCATGTCGGCCGCCGAAATGTTGGATCATTGCCGAATCGGAGTCTGATGGCCAAATTTGAATTTCCGAAAAATCCCGGCACGCAGCGCGAGACTCCATTTAAGGACTCGCAGGGCGAAAATCCTTTTTCGGATGGTACAGCTCAATCGTCGGATGCCATCAAAGAAAACCTCTTTGAAGGGCCGGCGGATTCCGCAGAACGGCCCTATTTGCCGAGCGACTACGAATCGGTTCTGGTCCCCAATCCAGAGGGCGCTTGGCGATTGGCTGTCGCCGGCCTGGTGCTGTCCGGCTTGGGGGTGGTTGGAGCGGGCATTGCCATCGTAGGATCAGGCAACTGGATAATGCCGTTGTTTTTTATCTTGCCTCTGCAGTTCGCGGGCTTGGCGGTTGCCGCACCAGCCTGCATCATTGCGAGACGCGATCTGCGAGCCATCAAAGCAGGTGCTATGAGCGATGCAGGGCGGCGTAAGTCACGCCTTGCCTTTTGGCTGGGAGCTTGTGCTGGATTGCTCGGCAGTTTGCCCGTAGTGATCTACTTCGCACTACTGATCGCCTCCGCCCTTTCCCGCTGATGACCGCGATTCGTTCTGCTTGGTCGCGCCCGCGGTCTTCTTGTCCTCTTGCTTTGGCGCCACCGACTTCTTGGCGTCTGGTTTTTCCTTGCCAGCATTCTTTTTCTTGTCGTCTTTCCCCGCCTTGTCAGCACCGTCAGGGGATGGCTTCGTTTTCGCTGGCTTGGATGGCCGGGGAGTTAGTACCAGACGAATGGGAGTTCCCTTGGCGGGAATATTCTTTGTGAAGGACTCGTACAGCAAACTCGAATTGGCTTGGGAGCTCTCCACGGGCAGGTCCAGTGTCGCCGATGGAAAATTCGAGACGCAGATGAAATCGCCAGCATCCGCGTGATAGAACCTCTCGCCATTTTCTGGATCGGTCCAAAAGCCGCTTCCAGCGAAGACCCAGTCGTACTTCATGGCCTTGCCTGTCTTGACGTTGCGAACCCAATCCTGTGCCTTGGCACTGCGCTTCTTGCCTTCTTTGTCATGCCACAGAATAACGATATCGATAGTCGAACCGGTTGCCGGCGAGTACTCTGGTTCAAAGCGTGCTGGATGACCGGATTCCCCACCAACCACGATCAGTCCCGCATGGGCCTCGCGCGCCTTGCAATTCACGGCAATGACTGACTCATGCTCCTTGGTCTGGCGAGGACACGCGAACATCTCCAGTTGCCCTTCACGGAGACAGACCACGCCATCGATCACCACTCGTTTGCGCTTCAGGTCCAGCCAAATATCACGATCTTTGATAAATCGCTTCAAGCCTACAGGTGGTTGAAACTGCTGTTTTGCGAAGGGAGCCTCAGCGGGTTCCACCGTTGGTTTGTCATCTGCGCGCACGGTGGCACCGAAAAGCAGAACAACGGTTGCCACACTGCACTGCAACAGAGCTACTGAATAGTTCATAATCGTCTCGGTTGGTCGGAAGTATCGATTTCGAGAAAATGTTGTCGGCGGGGGAAGTCAGCTTGCTCGCTGCTTGCTATCATACGCAACTTTCGCAGGGGAACGAAGCGGGAATCTTCGGCTTCCCCACCAATGCTGGAGAACTGCCCCGTTTTTCGGAGTTTGGTCTCCGACCGAGACATTTGCAGGAGGTCCATGACGGATGCCAACGACGACACCTGTTAGAAAGCACTCACGAAAGTCCGCGGACAGGTCCAAGCTTGGCCCCGATCAATGGTCGCAATGGACGCACCATTTGGCCACGCGCAAGCGTCCCCGGTCATTACGAGACTTGACCGACACTGGGCGTACGTCCGCCCTGGAATGGCCATTGCACGCCGACTTTCCTGGCAGCAAATCGGCTGAATTGCTGCGATACCTTGATCGTTATAAGTCGTCAAGGACGCGCGGCAACGGCGAATTGGCTCGGCGGCTTGAAGCATGGCTGGATGAAGCACCCAAACGAGCCCCCAGCGCGTTGTTCGCCATCGAGTGTCTGGCGTGGGCCCACACAATGCCGCAATTGGCCCAGCTATTGCCCGCCGCGCCGTGGTGCCAATTGCAGGATCAACTGGTGGCAATCTGCCGCGATGCCGCTGGCATTTGTCTGACGGATAATCCGCTCGTGCAGCAATTACTGTACGGAGAATTACCGCTCACACTGGCCTACCTGT
>JASLRF010000556.1 GCA_030744095.1 Pirellulaceae bacterium
CATGTACTTGCGTCGCAGGGAAGCAGGAGGAGACTTCTTGAATCCCTTCCGGGGCGGCGATAATCGAGAGCAGCCGGGTCTGTTGCACACCCCATTGCCGCAGCTTCTCTAGCGCGGAGACAGCCGATCCTCCCGTCGCCAACATCGGATCCACCACCAAGGCCATGTCGACCGGTCGCCCAGGCGGCAGCTTGCTGTAGTATTCGACGGGCTGCGCCGTTGCCTCGTCCCGATACAGACCGAGGTGCCAGACTTCGGCGTCTGGAATCAAGTTCAAGATTGGGTCGACCATCCCCAGGCCGGCTCGCAATATCGGGACGAGCCCGATGCGCTGTGTCAGTCGGTATCCAACGGTCCGTTCGATTGGCGTCTGGATCTTGATCTCCGCCACTGCCAGATCCTGCGTCGCTTCGTAGGCGAGCAGTACGGCAAGTCGCTGGACGAGCAAGCGGAATTCGGCGGGCGACGTCGCGGTGTCGCGCAAACGTGCGATGTGGTGTTTCACCAACGGGTGCTCGACGATGTTGACCGCGCTCATGGTTCATACTCCTGGTTGTCCGGTTGGCGTTGCGGAGATGAAATCCCAGGCGCCGGCGGCGAAACTCCGTCGATCAGCTCTTGAAATCCAGCCACTGAAATCCCCAACCCTGCAGGAAACTGATCTAGCTGTGCCTGCCGTTTCTCGCTGATCGTGCCCGTTGCTACCGCGACTTGGTACGCATGTTGGGCCACGATCTTCGCCCCTTCGCCACCAAGCGAGCGACCCACGAGGCGGACCATTTCCGCGGCGTCCAATTCGCTCTCGTACGCCTGCCGAACTTCGTCCTCAATATCTTCGCGAGTCGGTTCGCTTCCCGCGAGTTCTTTGTACAGCCTCTGAATCGTGGCGATCTCCATGGGTTCCAAGCGACCTTCAACCATGGCGACTAGCACGTTGATTCGAAAAACTTCAGCGACGAATTGTCGGTCTTCCTCATCTGGGTTGTAGTCCAAGACTGCGTCGCTGAACACTGCACGGCATGTCGAACAGACGGCGGACTTTTCCGGTGAGCCAACGCGGCAGATTGGGAGCATCATAAGTGTGACGTATTGATAGACAACCTGGGTCCGGTACTGTCGACGCTGGTAGCATTGCGGGCAAAAAAAATCGCCTCCGCCCAGCATGGACCTGATTGGCCGTTTGCCGATGAACATCGCGCTTGGTCACTCGCCGCTGTTTTCCAGGTAGGTGTAGCCGTTGAGCGCTTCTTCATAAAACTTGACGAACCGACCTGCTTCGACTTCACCAAGCAGACCGCGATGGACTGCGGTTTCGACTGCCACTTGCAGCCGATGAATCAAGTCGCGACCCTCAAACTGCGCGTACTGCAGAACTTCATTGACCGTCTGGCCTTTGACGATCGCTTCAAGTACGATTTCACCGGTTTCCGAATGGTCAACATGAACCGTGTTCGTATCACCAAATAGATTGTGCAAGTCGCCGAGGATCTCTTGGTATGCCCCGACCAGGAAGGCACCCAGATAATATGGCGAGTCGTCCATTTCGTGTAACGGCAACGTCCGCTTGATGTCACGTAGGTCGATGAACTGATCGATTTTACCATCGCTATCGCACGTTACATCAGCTAGAACGCCACGAATTCGTGGCTCCTCGCCCAGGCGATGAAGTGGCATGATGGGAAAGAGCTGTTTGATGGCCCAACTGTCCGGAATGGACTGAAATAACGAGAAATTGCAGAAATACGTCGAAGCCAGCACGCGATCGAGGCCCTGCAGTTCTTCCGGGATGTGGTCTTTCGAGGCGACCACAAACTGCCGAATGCGGTCGCAAATTGCAAAGAACAGGTTTTCGGCCAGGCTTCGCTGATCTAACGGCAAGTGGCCTGACGTGAACAAACTCAATGACATCTCAAAGGCTTGCTGCGCGTCGTGAAAGCTCTCTTGAATGTTTCGCAAGGTTAGCAGTTGATAGGTTTCCAACAGCGTGTGCAGAGGCCGTTCCACGTCGTCGGGCAACGTCTCTGGTACCCGTGCGTGCCGATCGGGTTCCGAAGTTCCAACCACTCCAAAAACCAGCACACTATGGTAGGCCGCGATGGCGCGCCCACTTTCGGTGATGATCCGTGGGTGAGGCACACCGGCGTCGTCACACACGGTTTGCAGATGATAGACAACGTCATTGGCGTATTCTTGCATCGAGTAGTTAACGCTGGATTCAAAGTTCGTTTGCGACCCGTCATAGTCGACACCCAAACCGCCACCAACGTCCAGGTACTCCAGGCCTGCGCTGCGTTTGAATAAATCCGCATAGATCCGCGCCGCTTCAATTAACGCCGTCTTCACGTGGCGGATATTGGTAATCTGGCTGCCCAAGTGAAAGTGAAGCAGCTTGAAGCAGTCCGCCATCTCGCGGTGCTGTAGCAAGTCAAACGCCTCCAAGACTTCCCCTACCGTCAAGCCAAATTTCGATCGGTAACCACCAGACTGTTGCCAACGTCCTGACCCAGAGGCCGCCAGCTTAACGCGCACGCCGATCTGGGGACGCACGCCCACCTGTGCGGCGTGGTGCAGGATCAAGTCAAGTTCTGAGAGTTTTTCAACGACGGGGATGACATTGCGGCCAATCTTCTGAGCCAACATCGCCATCTCAATGAACTCGTCATCCTTGAATCCGTTACAAATGATCGGCACTTCCGCATCCGTCATGGCGACAACCGCCAGCAGCTCTGGTTTACTGCCCGCCTCCAGTCCAAAGCCATACGGTCGGCCGTACTCGAGGATCT